>NZ_CDRNIL010000023.1:0-2250 GCF_977014125.1 Massilia phosphatilytica | reverse complement strand
TTGTAGCCTTCGTTCAGTTCGTCCTTGCTAAGGTCAACGGAAGTTCGTTGGATGATCCAGCACCTGGTCGGCCAGGTTGGCCAGTTCGTTCATGAACGAGATGCGGGTGGCGAGCATCGCGTTGGCGGCGTATTTCGTGAACTCGGCCGAGCGCACGTCCATCCAGTAGACGCGCTCGTGGTTGCGGTTGAACGGCGCGTACAGGAGCTTCATGAGGTCGCGCGCGCGGTGGCCCGCGGGGCTGTCGTCGTGGCCGATGACGATGCGGTCCGGACGCATGAAGTCTTCGACGGCGGCGCCTTCCTTGAGGAATTCCGGGTTCGAGACGACGGCGAATTCCATGTTCTCCTGGCCGCGCGTGCGCAGCTCTTCGCGCAGGGCCGCGGCGACGCGGTCGGCCGTGCCGACGGGCACCGTGGACTTGTCGACGATGACCTTGTAGCCATCCATGTGGCGGCCGATGTTGCGGGCGGCGGCCAGCACGTACTGCAGGTCGGCCGAGCCGTCTTCGTCCGGCGGCGTGCCGACGGCGATGAATTGCAGCTGGCCGTGCGCGACGCTGGCCGCGACGTCCGTCGAGAACTGCAGGCGGCCGCTGGCGCGGTTGCGCGCGACGACTTCCTCCAGGCCCGGTTCGTGGATGGGAATGCCGCCGTTGTTCAGCAGGTCGATCTTGCGCTGGTCGACGTCGAGGCAAAAGACGTCGTTGCCGAGTTCCGCCAGGCAGGCGCCGGTGACGAGGCCGACGTAGCCGGTGCCGATAATCGTAATCTTCATGGTTTGCTTTTCGCTTAGTTCATCACATTCAGTTCTTCGGTGCGGCGCGGCGGATAAGTCTCCCACTTGCTGCACCCCGGGCATTGCCAGTAGTACTGGCGCGCCTTGAAACCACAGTGGCTGCACTGGTAGCGCGCCAGCTTCTGCGTGTACCCGTGCACCAGGTTCTTCACCATCGACAGCTCTTCCCAGACGTTCGCCGGCGCATCCATCAGGCGCGCTTCCAGCAGCTTGTCGAGACCGAGCAGGGTCGGATTGCGGCGCAGTTCTCCACCACCAGTTGCTTGGCGGCGTCCACGCCGTTGACGTTCAATGACGGCCTTGAAGACCACCTCGATCAGGTCGATCGACGACGCTTCCTGCAGATAGGAGCGCAGCAGGTTGACGCCTTCCTGCGGCCGTCCGACCTGGCGGTAGCCGTCCATCAGGCGCCCGGCGACGAGCGCCACGTGCGGCACGCTTTGCTGCTCGACGCGGCGCCACATCTTGAGCGCGCCTTCGATGTCGCCTTCCGCCTTCAGCGCGTCGCCGCACAGCATCGTCGCGCGCACGCTCTTGCGGTCGGCCTGCAAGGCCTTGTCCAGCAGCGCGCGGGCTTCGTCCGACTGCATGTGCACGAGGGCGTCCTGCGCCAGCTCGCAATAGAACTGCGCGATTTCCTTGTGGTGGGCGCCAGCGCCCGATTCCATCAGGCCCTCGGCTGCGGCGATCGCGCGGCGCCATTCCTTCTCGCGCTGGAAGATTTCGAGCAGCGCGCGCCGCGCCTGCACGCCGTACTGCGTGTCGACGAGCAGGTTGAACGTTTCCTCGGCGCGGTCCAGCAGGCCGGCCTTCAGATAGTCCATCCCGAGTTCGTACCTGCGCGTGGACCGCGCCGAGGAAGCGTTCAACCTGCTCGTCGACACGCAGTACGGCGTGCAGGCGCGGCGCGCGCTGCTCGAAATCTTCCAGCGCGAGAAGGAATGGCGCCGCGCGATCGCCGCAGCCGAGGGCCTGATGGAATCGGGCGCTGGCGCCCACCACAAGGAAATCGCGCAGTTCTATTGCGAGCTGGCGCAGGACGCCCTCGTGCACATGCAGTCGGACGAAGCCCGCGCGCTGCTGGACAAGGCCTTGCAGGCCGACCGCAAGAGCGTGCGCGCGACGATGCTGTGCGGCGACGCGCTGAAGGCGGAAGGCGACATCGAAGGCGCGCTCAAGATGTGGCGCCGCGTCGAGCAGCAAAGCGTGCCGCACGTGGCGCTGCGTTCGCCGGGCGCCTGATGGACGGCTACCGCCAGGTCGGACGGCCGCAGGAAGGCGTCACACGCTGCTGCGCTCCTATCTGCAGGAAGCGTCGTCGATCGACCTGATCGAGGTGGTCTTCAAGGCCGTCATTGAACTCAACGGCGTGGACGCCGCCCAGCAACTGGTGGTGGAAGAGCTGCGCCGCAATCCGACCCTGCTTGGGCTGTCGAGCGAGCTGGAGGCTCG
>NZ_CDRNIL010000022.1:0-8272 GCF_977014125.1 Massilia phosphatilytica | reverse complement strand
TGTATTGCTAAGGTTAAAACGGAGGAGTTAGTTGGATGATCCAGCACCTGGTGTCCAGCGGCTCGCGCGCCAGCCCGGGTAGAGCGAGCACGCCAAGGATAGCAGATAACGGCCACCGACAGCGCGTCGCACCCGCGAACACGGACCAGTTCAGGGTCTCGCCCAGCGCGCCGGTCAGCGGCAGCTGCACGAGCAGCACGAAGCGTGTCGGCGACGGCCAATGTACACAGCAGGCCCAGCACGGCCAGCACGACGAACACGGCGTACAGGATCGCCGTCAGGTGCAGGCCCTTGTACACGTACAACCCCACGTACAGCACGTCGACGACGATCCACGTGTGCCAGTTCTCGATCTTCTTTTTCGCCGTCAGCAACTGGCCCAGCAGGCTGCCGGCCGTGAGGAAGCCGTCCATGTGCGGCACGTCCGTGTCCGTGTACGCCTTCAGGAACGCCGACAGCACGACGAAGCCGATGGCCCAGCCGGAAGCCGACGCCAGCCAGCCGGCACGCGCCAGCCGCGTCACCGGCAGCGGCTTGCCCTCGGCCCCGCGCAGCCACTGCCACCAGCCCCAGATCGAGGCCGCGATGAACACGCCCTGCAGGCCGGCGTCGCCGTACAGGCGGGCATCGAAGAACACGATGCCGTACGTGGCCGACGACACGATGGCGAAGAACCAGCCCCAGTGGTTGCGCAGGATCGTGAGCACGACCGTCGCGACCGACAGGACGAAGCCAAGCAGTTCGAGCGGCGTGGTGGTAAAGCCAAGCAGGACCAGGGAATCGTTCATGGAAGAAGAGATGCGGGCGAATCGGCGATTATGGAAGGTGCGGCCCGTTTATGCAACCTGCGGACGAGTGTCCGTTTCCGGACACCGTTGCCCGCCAGCGGGCAGCGCCGCGCGTCCATGCGTCCTTGTCCGCCCGGGAAAGCACGCTGGCACGCGGCTTGCAATACAGGCAGCATTGCAACGCATCGCCTTTATCATGGACCAGGCCCTCAGTCTCGACATCATCCGCCGCCGCACCCGCCTGCGCGCAGCCACCGCCCTCGTGCTGTTCGGCGGCCTGTGCGCGGCTGCGTGGGGCCTGAACCGCGTGCTGCGTCCCAGCGTGTCCGGCGCCGACGTCGTCATCGCGCAGGTCCGGCGCGGGAACGTCGACAACACGATCAACGCGTCCGGCATCGTCATCCCCGTGCGCGAGGAAGTGGTGGCGAGTCCGGGCGCGAGCCGGGTCGCGAAGGTGCACGCCAAGCCCGGACAGCGGGTCGCCGCCGGTGACCTGCTGCTGGAACTGGACGACCGCGAGATCCGCCTCGCGCTGGAAGCGTTGAAGGAACAACTGGCGCAGCAGGACAACCGCATCGCGACCTTGAGCCAGGAACTGGAGCAGAAGCGCACGCAGATCGCCAGTGCCATCGAACTGCTGGAGATCGACCTGCTGGCCGCGCGCGCCACGCTGGAACGCAACGAGAAGCTGCGCTCGAGCGGCCTCGTGTCGGGCGAAAACCTGCTGACGGCGCAACTGAACGTCAAGCGCACGGAGATCCAGCTGCGCCAGCAGCGCGCACTGCTCGAGGACACCCGCCGCAGCACCGCCGGCAACATCGCCGCGGCCGACCTGCAGAAAGCGATCCTGCAAAAGCAGATCGCGCAGCAGGAACAGCTGCTCGACCGCACCCGCGTGCGCGCCCCGTTCGCGGGCATGCTGACCTGGCTGGTCGAGGACGAAGGCGCCAGCGTGGCGGCGGGCCAGCTCGTGGCGCGCGTCTCCGAATCGAACAACTACCGCGTCGAAGCCACGCTCTCTGACTTCCACGCGCGCCAGCTCGCGCCCGGGCAGCCCGTACGCGTGGAGCAGAACGGCGAGATCCTGGCCGGCACCGTCCACACGATCCTGCCCGAAATCCAGAACGGCACGATCAAGCTGCTCGTCGACCTGGCCCAGCCCCGCAACGCGCATCTGCGCAACAAGATGCGCGTGGACGTCGACGTGATCACCGAACGGCGCGCGCACGTGCTCGTGGTCGACAACGGCGCCGCCTTCAACGGCCGCGGGCCGCAGCCGGCGTTCGTCGTGGACGGCGGCGTGGCGCGCAAGCGGACGATCACGCTGGGCGCCAGCGACGGCAAGGTGGTCGAAGTCGTCGCGGGCGCACGCATGGGCGAGCGCGTGCTCGTCTCGGACACCCGCGCGTTCAAGGACCTGGACGCCGTCCGCATTTCGAATTGACGCATCATCCAACCCTACGAGGACGCCATGATCAGACTGCATAATGTCAGCAAGACCTACCGCACCGACAAGGTCGAGACGCTGGCCCTGAAGGACATCGACCTTGCCATCGACCGCGGCGAATTCGTCGCCATGATGGGCCCCAGCGGCTGCGGCAAGAGCACGCTGCTGAACCTCATCGGCCTGCTCGACCGGCCGGGCCAGGGCAGCGTGGAGATCGACGGCGCGGCCATCGCCTCGTACCGCGACAAGGACCTGGCGCAGCTGCGCAACCGGACGTTCGGCTTCGTGTTCCAGAGCTTCCACCTGATTCCCGACCTGCGCGTGATCGACAACGTCGAGCTGCCCCTGCTCTACCGCAGCGTGTCGGGCGGCGAGCGGCGCCGGCTCGCGCGCGCCGCGCTGGAGCGCGTGGGCCTCGGCGCGCGCATGGACCATTATCCGAACCAGCTGTCCGGCGGCCAGCAGCAGCGCGTGGCGATCGCGCGCGCCATCGTCGGCAACCCGCTCGTGCTGCTGGCCGACGAGCCCCACGGGGAACCTCGACAGCAGATGGGCGCCGAGGTCATCGACATCCTCCTCAGGCTGAACGCCGAAGGCACGACGATCGTGATGGTCACGCACGACGAACACGAGGCCCGCCGCGTCGGCCGCATCGTGCGCGTGTTCGACGGCCAGCTGGTGGAACCGGAGCGTCTCCATGCTGCGTAACTACCTGCTGACCGCCTACAAGGTCTTCATGCGCCGCAAGCTGTTCACGGCGATCAACCTGGCCTGCATCGTGCTGACGCTCGTCGTGCTGATGGTGGTCACCGCGCTGCTCCAGACGACGTTCTGGCCCGGCGGCGTGGAAGGCAGGAGCGACCGCTTCCTGCAGGTGTACGGCATCCGCAGCACGAGCCCGGACGGCAAGACCACGCGCACCACGCTGCTCGGCTACAAGACCATCGACAAATACCTCAAGCCGATCGCGGGCGCCGAGCGCGTGTCGGCCTTCACGGTGCCGGGCACGGTGTCGGTCTACCAGGGCGACCGCGTGAGCCAGCTCGACATGCGGCGCGTCGACGCCGACTACTGGAAGATCCTCGATTTCCACCTGCTGGCCGGACGCCTCCCGAACGAAGACGACGACCGCCTCGGGCGTCTCGTCGCCGTCGTCAACGCGACGACCGCGCGCCGCCTGTTTCCGGACGCCGCCGCGGTGGGGCAGCACATCAGCGTGAGCGGGCAGACGTTCGAGATCGTCGGCGTGGTCGCGGACGTCGTCCACATCAACGCCTACGCGGACATTTGGACGCCGTTGACGACGTTCCCGTCCACCGACTACCAGAAGGACCTGACGGGCGGCTTCGCCGCGATCCTGCTGGCGCGCGATCCGGGCGACCTGCCGCGCATCCGGGCCGAGGTCGCGCGCGCCGCGACGACGTTCGTGGCCGAGGACCCGCAGTATGTTCTCCACCACGCAGTTCTGGGCCGACAGCAAACTGGACGTGTTCGCCCGCGTGCTCCTGGGCCGGCAGAGCGAGGCCGATTCCGGCGCCGCGCGGCTGCTGATGATGATCGCCGGCGGCATGCTGCTGTTCATGCTGCTGCCCGCGCTGAACCTCGTCAACCTGAACATGGGGCGCATCCTCGAGCGCAGCGCCGAGATCGGCGTGCGCAAGGCGTTCGGCGCCACCAGCCTGCAACTGGCGGGCCAGCTGGTCGTCGAGAACGTCCTGCTGTGCCTCGCGGGCGGCCTGCTCGGCCTCGCGTGCGCCCGGCTCGCGCTGTGGTGGCTGGAAGCGTCACAGCTGATTCCCTACCTGGACGTCGACATCAACCTGCCGGTATTCGCAAGCGGCATGCTGCTCGCCTTCGTGTTCGGCCTGCTGTCCGGCGCGCTGCCCGCGTGGAAGATGTCGCGCCTCGACCCCGTCCATGCCCTGAAAGGAGCCGCGTGATGCTGCGCCACCTGTTGCGACTCACCTGGAAGCGCAAGTCCAGGCACCTGATGCTGAGCCTCGAGATCCTGCTCGCCTTCGTCATCGTGTTCGGCATCGCCGCGATCGGACTGCGCTACTGGCAGCTGTATCGGGAGCCGCTCGGCTTCGAGGGCACCGACACGTGGTCGGTCGCCATGCGGTTCTCCGACGTGCCGGCCGATGCGATTTCGCCGGACACCTACGACCTGCTGCGCCGCAGCCTGCTCGAACTGCCGGAAGTGCGGGCCGTCGGCTTTGCCACGCACTCGCCCTACACCCTGTCGACGTGGACCACCAGCTTCAAGTCGCCGCAAACCGGCGCCAAGGTGGACACGGACACCATCGAGGTGAGCGACGACGTCGCCGCCGCGCTGGGCGTGCATCTCGTGGCCGGGCGCTGGTTCGACGCCAGCGACGAAGGCCGCATCGAGCTGCCCGCGGTGCTGAACCGGCGCATGGCGGCCGCGCTATTCCCCGGCCGGCAGGCGCTGGGCCAGCGCTTCACGAGCGCGGAAGACGGCCCGCCCCGCACGTACCGGGTCGTGGGCCTGGTCGACGCGTTCCGCAACAAGGGGCCGTTCATGACGCCGACCAACTTCGTCATCGCCCGCTTCGCGCCGCATACGAGCCAGTCGCGCGTGCGCACGATCCTGCTCAAGGTCGCGCCGGGCACGCCGCGCGCGTTCGAGGCAACGCTGAACCAGCGGCTCAAGGCGGTCCGCAACGACTGGTCGTACGAGATCGCGCCCCTGGCCTCGATGCGCGCCTCGCTGCTGAAGGAGCAGCTGGTGCCGCTGGCCGTCGTCGCCGTCATCGCCGCGTTCATGCTGCTGATGGTTGCCTTCGGCCTGTTCGGCGTGCTGTGGCAGAACACGACGCACCGGATTCCCGAGATCGGCCTGCGCCGCGCGCTCGGCGCCAGCGCCGCCAGCATCTACCGGCAGATCGTGTTCGAACAGCTGCTGCTGTGTACATTGGCCGTCGCCGCCGCGCTCGTGCTGCTCGTGCAGCTGCCGCTGACCGGCGCGCTGGGCGAGACCCTGAACTGGTCCGTGTTCGCGGGTGCGACGCTGCTGTCGGTGGCCGTTATCTATCTGCTATCCTTGGCGTGCTCGCTCTACCCGGGCTGGCGCGCGAGCCGGCTCGATCCGGCCGCGGCGCTGCATTACGAATAAAAGGCATCCATGGAAATACAACGCAGGCGGCGCGTACTGGTCGTGGACGACGATCACGCCGTCCAGGTCTCGCTGGCCCTGCTCCTCAAGCAGGCCGGCTTCGACGCCGCATGCGCGGACGGTCCGCCAGAGGCGCTGGCGCAGCTCGAAGCGGGCGCTTTCGACCTCGTTTTACAGGACATGAATTTCTCGCTGCAGACGAGCGGCGCGGAGGGCCTGGACCTGCTCGCGCGGATCAAGGCGGCGCACCCCGCGCTGCCCGTGCTCCTGATGACGGCCTGGGGCTCGATCGCGCTGGCCGTGCGCGGCGTGAAGGCCGGCGCGGCCAACTTCTTCACGAAGCCCTGGGACAACGCCCAGCTGGTCGACCTGATCGGCGCGACGCTGGACCTGGGCGCGCCCGCGGCGCCGGCCGGCCGCACGCGCGCCGCGCTCGATGCGAAGTACGACTTCACGGGCATCGTCGGCGAGCATCCGAAACTGTTGAAGGTGCTGGAGACGATCGCGCAGGTCGCGGCCACGCGCGCGCCCGTGCTGGTGCTGGGCGAGAGCGGCACGGGCAAGGAACTGATCGCGGGACGCCATCCACCGCAACAGCCCGCGCAGCGCTTGCTCCCATCGTCAAGATCAATATGGGCGCCATCGCCACGTCCCTGTTCGAGAGCGAGATGTTCGGCCACGTGCGCGGCGCGTTCACCGATGCGAAGACCGACCGCAAGGGCCATGTGGCCAGCGCCGACGGCGGCACCTTGTTCCTCGACGAGATCGGGAAGCTGAACCGCGGCGACCAGGTCAAGCTGCTGCGCGTGCTGCAGGACCAGCGCTACCAGCCCGTGGGCGCGAGCCGCGCCGAACAGGCCGACGTGCGCGTCGTCTCGGCCACCAACCGCGAACTGGCGGAGCTGGTCGCCAGCGGCGACTTCCGCGAAGACCTGTTCTACCGGCTGAACCTGATCACGATCCGCCTGCCGCCGCTGCGCGAACGGCGCAGCGACATCCCGCTGCTCGCGCGCCACATCGTGGCCGCCGTGGCCGACGGCTACGGCCTGGGCACCGTCGGCCTCGCGCCGCAGGCGCTGGACTGGCTCGCCGCGCAGCCGTGGCCCGGCAACATCCGCCAGCTGAAACAGACGCTGGAACGCACGCTTCTGCTGGCCGGCAACGACGTTCTCACGCAGGCGGATTTCCAGGCCACGAGCGCCGTCGACGACAATGTGCCGGGCACGCGGCTCGGCGTCGACGGCATGACGCTGGACCAGGTCGAGCGCCTGATGATCGAGCAGGCGCTGCGCCAGCATGCGGGCGATATCTCGCGCGTGGCCAAGGCGCTCGGCCTGTCGCGCACCGCGCTGTACCGCCGGCTGGAACGCCACGGCCTCGGCGACGGCGCGCAGCCCGTGGAATGATGCGCATCCGGCTCGGCACCTACGTCGTGGCGCTGCACCTGCCGCTGTTCGGCTGCGCCGCCCTGCTGCTGCCGGCGCGGCCGCTGTGGTTCGTCGGCGCGGATGCCGTCGCCGGCCAGCCTCGCGCTGGGCTGGTGGCTCGGTGCGCCAGGCGCTGGAGCCGCTCGGCTTCACGCGCCGGTTCCACGACCTGCTGCAGGACCAGCAGTACGCCAACCGCCTGGCCGCCCCCGCATCGTCCGAACTGGACGACCTCGTGGGCACGTTCAACACGATGCTCGCCGCGCTGCACCGCGAGCGCCTGGCCATCGGCGAGCAGCAGGGCTTTCTCGACCGGCTGCTGGAAGCGACGCCGGCCGCCGTCCTCGTGTTCGACTTCGACGGCGCGATCAGCCTCGCGAACGCGAGCGCGGGAGCGCTCCTCGGCCTGGACCGCCCGCGGGGCAAGCCCTTGTCCGCATGGGCCGGCGCCGGCGCCGGCTTCGCGCCGGGCCTCGACGCGCGCGCCCGCGCGCGCGGGCGCGAGCTCGTCGCCCAGCTGGACGCGCTGCCGCTGGGCGAATCGCGGCTGCTGACGGACCTCGACGGCCGCCGCTACCGCGCCCAGCGCGGCCAGTTCTACGACCGCGGCTTCGCGCGCCACTTCCTGATGGTCGAGGAACTGACGGCCGAACTGGAAGATTCCGAGCGCGCCACCTACGAGCGCCTGATCCGCGTGCTCGCGCATGAAGTCAACAACACGGTGGCGGCGACGGGATCGGTGCTCGACTCGCTGCTGTTCTACCGCGGCCAGCTGGCGGAACCGGATGCCGGCGATTTCGCCACGGCCATCGTCGCCGTCAAGCGCCGCAATGCGAGCCTGGGCGAATTCATCGACCGCTTCACGAAGGTCGTCAAGATGCCGCCGCCGGAGCCGCGCCCGACGGACCTCAAGGCCGTCGTCGACGACATCCTCTGGCTGAACCGGGAACAGTGCAGCAGCCGCGGCATCGCGCTGGGCTGGCACCGCTGGACCCGGTCGCGCCGCTGGCGCTGGATGCGCAGCTGATCGAGCAGGCGCTCATGAACATCGTCAAGAATGCGATGGGAAGCCATCGAGGCGGCCGGCCAGGCGCACGGCGCGGTCAAGCTGGAGCTCGCGGACGAAGGGCGGCGCGTGCGGCTGTCCGTCGTCGATTCCGGCGACCTGCTGGGCGACGGGGCCCGCGCGGCCGTTGTTCACGCCGTTCTTCACGACGCGGAAGGGCGGCCAGGGGATCGGTTTGATGTTCGTGCGCGAGGTGCTGCAGCGGCACGGGTGCACGTATTGATTGGCGCCGGGCGCGCCGGGAGAGACGCGGTTCGATATCTGGTTCCCGGCCTGGTGATGCCGGCGTTCGCGCATAGAACACGAATCGATCCTGCCGCGTAGGGTGGGCACCAGGTGCTGGATCATCCAACTAACTCCTCCGTTTTAACCTTAGCAATACGTAACTGAACGAGTAGATCAAAAAAA
>NZ_CDRNIL010000021.1:0-7878 GCF_977014125.1 Massilia phosphatilytica | reverse complement strand
TTGACCATCGTCGCGAAGCTGTCGTGCACGATCGAAAAGCGCGGATCGTTCATCTGCCCGGCCGTCGCGATCGCCTGGAGATCCTTGTCGAAACCAACCAGGCGCCCCTCGGGCGCCAGTTTCGACAGGATCAGCGCGATGACCGCCGCGGCCGAACGTGCCATCTATATAGATGCAGCGCGGCGGCCGGGTCCGTGATTCGCGCCTGCCCATCCCGCCCATAGCATCGATCCCGGCCGTTAAAGGGCGATCGGGACGTGCGCGCAAGCGCCGGGGCGTTCTAAAACCCGATCCGCCCCTTGGCCGGCGTCGCCTTGAGCCGGATATCGTCGACAACGACGTGCGCGCGCCCGTCCGCCACCGCGTAGCCGAGGCCATCCAGCAAGGTCTTGCGCAGGTCGCGCGGCGAGACGCCCGCGAGCTTATCCAGCACCACGTCCCCGAGCAGCGGGTCGAACGCGGCCAGGTTCAGCTCGCGCAGCGGCCCGGCATACATGCGCTGGGCGATGCCGGCGGCCTGCTCGGGTGTCGGCTTCGGCACTTCGTAGACGGCCATCCGGTTCAGTAGCGGGTGCGGGATGCCTTCGGTGGAATTGGCCGTGAGTACCCAGAAGATTTGCGAGGCGTCGATGTCGACGTCGATGAATTCGTCGCGGAAGGCACTGGCCGTTTCCGGCTCCAGCAGCTGGTACAAGGCCGCGAGCGGGTCGGATTGCGAGGAGCCGGTCGCCTTTTCCACTTCGTCCAGTACGATCACGGGGTTCGCGAACTGGCCGCGCACGAGGCGCTCGGCCACCTTGCCGCACTTGGCGCCGCGCCAGCTGGCCGAGCTGCCCGTGATGACGAAGCCGGCCGACAGGGCGTTCATGCTGATCAGTTCGCAGTCCGTCTGCATGACTTTCGCCAGGCGCTTGGCGAAATGGGTCTTGCCCACGCCAGGGCCGCCCAGCAACAGGATCGGCATGACGTTGAACCCTTTATCTCCGGCATGAGCCAGGCGTAGATAGCGCGCCAGGTCGTCCAGCACTTCGTCGAAATTGGGACATTCCTCGAACAGCGGGTCGAGGGCGTCGATGGAAGAGGGCGTGGTGACGAAACGTTCGGGGCCGGTCTCGAGCATGCGTTCGTAGAAGGCTTCGAGTTCGGGCGAACGTCCGCGGCTGCGGTCGAGCGCGCCTTGCACCTCGTTGAGGTCGTACACGGTGCGGCTCCGGGCCAATGTGATGCTCATGGCGTTCTCCTGCGCGATAGTGCGGACTCACTTATAATGCCGGCTCCCCAACACCGCCAAGTGAGCCGAAACGGCTGGGTGATCGCCTTCGCCTTATCCTAATCCTCCCCGCATCGAACCGCAATTTCCTGTCGTGTTATGTGTGTTGCAATACGGCAACCTACCACCAGTCAAGACTTGTTCTTTATCAAAGGTAAAACACATGTGTGCAGATGAGGTAGCACATGCATTGTTTTACCTAAGTGCCTAATTTTGCTCGATATTTTTACTTGAGGTTGCGTCAAGTAAGTTCGCTAAGTCATTGGTTTCATTAGTAATTTCGCTGTTTTCTAAACGTGAATTCGCTTGACCACAGACAACGCTTCCTCTAAAGTGGGAAACGGTGGCAAAAAGTGCAGTTTTGTGGGAGATCGGTGGATCTCCCGGCGCCCAAAAATAATCAGACTGATAACTCTCCAAAACGTAGGTACAACGTGTTTCAGGGCGCGTCAGCGATCGACCTCGATGCAAAAGGCCGGATGTCAATACCGGCCAAGCATCGTGACGCCTTGATGCAGCAATGTGAAGGCCGTATGACGCTCACGAAACACCCGCATGGTTGCCTGTTGTTCTTCCCGCGCCCGGTGTGGGAAGAGCATCGCGAACAGATCGCCGCCTGGCCGATGTCGGCACGGGCGTGGCAACGTATTTTCCTGGGGAACGCCTGCGATGTCGAGATGGACGGCGCGGGTCGGGTGCTTATTTCGCCCGAGCTGCGCAATGCAGTTGGTTTGGAGAAAGAGGTCATGATGCTCGGGATGGGGACCCATTTCGAGATCTGGGACGCCGCCAAGCTGGCGGAAAACGAGGCCGAAGCCGTCGCGGGCGGTATGCCCGATGTCCTTTCCAATTTCTCCTTCTAAGGCGCCGCATGAATGTGACTCAGCCGGTGCCCGGTTTGCAGCATCGTACGGTGCTGCTGGATGAAGCAGTCGATGCGCTGGCCCTCGAGGGCGCGCGCGCTGCGGGTATTTATATAGATGGCACGTTCGGCCGCGGCGGTCATAGCCGGCTGATCCTGTCGAAACTGGCGCCCGAGGGGCGCCTGGTCGGTTTCGACAAGGATCTCCAGGCGATCGCGACGGCCGGGCAGATGAACGATCCGCGCTTTTCGATCGTGCACGACAGCTTCGCGACGATGGTCGACGCGATGGCGGCACGGGGCGTGCACCAGGTCGACGGCATCCTGCTGGACCTGGGCATCTCGTCGCCCCAGGTGGACGACGCGAGCCGGGGCTTCAGCTTCCGCAACGACGGTCCCCTGGACATGCGGATGGATACGACACGTGGCATCTCCGCCGCCGCATGGCTGGCCGAGGTGCCGGAGAGACAACTGGAAAAGGTGATTCGCGATTATGGGGAAGAACGGTTTGCTTTTCAGATTGCAAAGGCGATTGTTGCTCGCCGGGCAGTCGAGCCAATTTCAAGCACACGACAGCTTGCCGCAATCGTGGCAAACGCGGTCAAAACCCGGGAGAAAGGCAAGGATCCGGCAACCCGCACCTTTCAGGCTATCCGGATTTTCATCAATCAAGAGCTTGAGGACCTTGAAGCAGGTTTGAAGGCCGCCTTCGAACTGCTGGCGCCCGGCGGGCGCCTGTCCGTGATCAGCTTCCACTCGCTGGAAGACCGGATGGTCAAGCAGTTCCTGGCGTCCAAGGCCAAGGTCGAGCAACCGGACCGCCGGTTGCCGATCCGCGCCGTTGATCTGCCCCAGCCCTTGATGAAGTTGATCTGCAAAACCAAACCCTCCGACCTCGAGGTCGAGGCCAATCCGCGTGCCCGCTCGGCGGTGCTGCGCGTGGCCGAACGCCTGGGAGCGCGCGCATGACGGGCAAGATCAACGTCGTGCTGACCGCGCTCCTGGTCGGTTGCGCGCTGTCGGTCGTGAATGCGCGCTACCAGCGCAATCACCTGATCAACGACATCGAGAAAGCTGTCGACCCAGCAGCGCCAGCTCGAGGTCGATGCCGGGCTCAGCTCCAAGCTCGACCAGTCCACCCTCGGCAAGAACGAGCGCATCGAACAGATCGCGGCGCTCCGAGCTGAACATGGCGCCGCCTGAGCCCGGCGCGTACCCAAGACCCCACGGAAGGCGGCAAATGAAGGCCGGCGTCAACGGTTCCCGTGTCGCCGCCGCCGAAGGGCGTGGCGTTCTCCAAGAGCCCCGTGCTGGCCGTGCGCCTGCCGGACTGGCGTTCGCGCGTCGTCCTGTTCGTGCTGTTCGCGGCGTTCTTCGCGCTGGCCGGACGCGCGCTGTGGCTGCAGGGCGTCTCCAACCAGTTCCTGCAGAGAGCAGGGCGCGAGCCGCTACGAGCGCACGCTCGAACTGCCGGCCACGCGCGGCAAGATCTTCGACCGCAACGGCATCGTGCTCGCGTCGTCGCTGCCGGTAAAGGCGGTGTGGGCGATTCCCGAAGACGTCAAGCAATCGCCGCCGGACAAGCTGCGCGCAGCTGGCTCAGTACTCGACTGCCGCAGGCCGACCTGCTCAAGAAGCTCGATTCCGACCGCACCTTCGTCTACCTGAAGCGCCAGGTCGAGATGGACGTCATCGCCAAGATCGAAAAGCTCGGCATCGACGGCATCGACACCCGCAAGGAATACAAGCGCTACTACCCGCAGGGCGAAGTGATGGCGCACATCGTCGGCTTCACGAACGTCGAGGACGCGGGCCAGGAAGGCATCGAACTCGCGCAGCAGAAGAACCTCGTGGGCCGAAACGGGCAGCCGGCGCGTGATCAAGGACCGCCTGGGCCGCATCGTCGAGGACGTGGGCCTGTCGCGCGAGCCGCATGACGGCAAGGACATCACGCTGTCGGTGGATTCCAAGCTGCAGTACATCGCCTACAACAGCGTCAAGGAGGCGGTGGAGAAGTTCCATGCCAAGGCCGGCGCCGCCGTCGTGCTGGACGTGCACACGGGCGAAGTGCTGGCGCTGGCCAACTGGCCGACCTACAACCCGAACGACCGCTCGCACCTGACCGGCGAGCAGCTGCGCAACCGCGTCATCACCGACACGTTCGAGCCGGGTTCGACGCTGAAACCGTTCACCGTCGCGCTGGCGCTGGACAAGGGCCTGATCAAGCCGACCACGCTGTTCGATACTGGCAGCGGCCGTTACCAGACCAGGCGGCCACACGATCCGCGACACCCATCCGCACGGTGTCATCGACGTCAGCACCATCATCCAGGTGTCGTCCAATATCGGCACCACCAAGATTTCGGAACTGCTGTCGGCGCAGGAGATGTGGGAGATGTTCACCAAAGTCGGCTTCGGCCAGGCGCCGCGTTTCGGTTTCCCGGGCGCCGCCGTTGTCGAACAGCGTGGTCGGCTTGATCAGGCCCTTGTTCCAGCGCCAGCGCGACGGTGAACGGTTTCAGCGTCGAACCCGGCTCGAACGTGTCGGTGATGACGCGGTTGCTGCAGCTGCTCGCCGGTCAGGTGCGAGCGGTCGTTCGGGTTGTAGGTCGGCCAGTTGGCCAGCGCCAGCACTTCGCCCGTGTGCACGTCCAGCACGACGGCGGCGCCGGCCTTGGCATGGAACTTCTCCACCACCTCCTTGACGCTGTTGTAGGCGATGTACTGCAGCTTGGAATCCACCGACAGCGTGATGTCCTTGCCGTCATGCGGCTCGCGCGACAGGCCCACGTCCTCGACGATGCGGCCCAGGCGGTCCTTGATCACGCGCCGGCTGCCCGTTTGGCCCACGAGGTTCTTCTGCTGCGCGAGTTCGATGCCTTCCTGGCCCGCGTCCTCGACGTTCGTGAAGCCGACGATGTGCGCCATCACTTCGCCCTGCGGGTAGTAGCGCTTGTATTCCTTGCGGGTGTCGATGCCGTCGATGCCGAGCTTTTCGATCTTGGCGATGACGTCCATCTCGACCTGGCGCTTCAGGTAGACGAAGGTGCGGTCGGAATCGAGCTTCTTGAGCAGGTCGGCCTGCGGCATGTCGAGCAGCTGCGCCAGTGCGCGCAGCTTGTCCGGCGGCGATTGCTTGACGTCTTCGGGAATCGCCCACACCGCCTTTACCGGCAGCGACGACGCGAGCACGATGCCGTTGCGGTCGAAGATCTTGCCGCGCGTGGCCGGCAGTTCGAGCGTGCGCTCGTAGCGGCTCGCGCCCTGCTTCTGCAGGAACTGGTTGGAGACGCCCTGCAGCCACAGCGCGCGTCCGGCCAGCGCGAAGAACGCCGCGAACAGCACGAACAGGACGACGCGCGAACGCCAGTCCGGCAGGCGCACGGCCAGCACGGGGCTCTTGGAGAACGCCACGCCCTTGGCGGCGGCGACACGGGAACCGTTGACGCCGGCCTTCATTTGCCGCCTTCCGTCAGGTATTGGGTACGCGCCGGGCTCAGGGGCGCCATGTTCAGCTCGGAGCGCGCGATCTGTTCGATGCGCTCGTTCTTGCCGAGGGTGGACTGGTCGAGCTGGAGCTGAGCCCAGTCGACCTCGAGCTGGCGCTGCTGGGTCGACAGCTTCTCGATGTCGTTGATCAGGTGATTGCGCTGGTAGCGCGCATTCACGACCGACAGCGCGCAACCGACCAGGAGCGCGGTCAGCACGACGTTGATCTTGCCCGTCATGCGCGCGCTCCCAGGCGTTCGGCCACGCGCAGCACCGCCGAGCGGGCACGCGGATTGGCCTCGACCTCGAGGTCGGAGGGTTTGGTTTTGCAGATCAACTTCATCAAGGGCTGGGGCAGATCAACGGCGCGGATCGGCAACCGGCGGTCCGGTTGCTCGACCTTGGCCTTGGACGCCAGGAACTGCTTGACCATCCGGTCTTCCAGCGAGTGGAAGCTGATCACGGACAGGCGCCCGCCGGGCGCCAGCAGTTCGAAGGCGGCCTTCAAACCTGCTTCAAGGTCCTCAAGCTCTTGATTGATGAAAATCCGGATAGCCTGAAAGGTGCGGGTTGCCGGATCCTTGCCTTTCTCCCGGGTTTTGACCGCGTTTGCCACGATTGCGGCAAGCTGTCGTGTGCTTGAAATTGGCTCGACTGCCCGGCGAGCAACAATCGCCTTTGCAATCTGAAAAGCAAACCGTTCTTCCCCATAATCGCGAATCACCTTTTCCAGTTGTCTCTCCGGCACCTCGGCCAGCCATGCGGCGGCGGAGATGCCACGTGTCGTATCCATCCGCATGTCCAGGGGACCGTCGTTGCGGAAGCTGAAGCCCCGGCTCGCGTCGTCCACCTGGGGCGACGACATGCCCAGGTCCAGCAGGATGCCGTCGACCTGGTGCACGCCCCGTGCCGCCATCGCGTCGACCATCGTCGCGAAGCTGTCGTGCACGATCGAAAAGCGCGGATCGTTCATCTGCCCGGCCGTCGCGATCGCCTGGAGATCCTTGTCGAAACCGACCAGGCGCCCCTCGGGCGCCAGTTTCGACAGGATCAGCCGGCTATGACCGCCGCGGCCGAACGTGCCATCTATATAAATACCCGCAGCGCGCGCGCCCTCGAGGGCCAGCGCATCGACTGCTTCATCCAGCAGCACCGTACGATGCTGCAAACCGGGCACCGGCTGAGTCACATTCATGCGGCGCCTTAGAAGGAGAAATTGGAAAGGACATCGGGCATACCGCCCGCGCACCGGCTTCGGCCTCGTCTTCCGCCAGCTTGGCGGCGTCCCAGATCTCGAAATGGGTCCCCATCCCGAGCATCATGACCTCTTTCTCCTTCTAAGGCGCCGCATGAATGTGACTCAGCCGGTGCCCAGTACAGCATCGTACGGTGCTGCTGGATGAAGCAGTCGATGCGCTGGCCCTCGAGGGCGCGCGCGCTGCGGGTATTTATATAGATGGCACGTTCGGCCGCGGCGGTCATAGCCGGCTGATCCTGTCGAAACTGGCGCCCGAGGGGCGCCTGGTCGGCTTCGACAAGGATCTCCAGGCGACGGCCGGGCAGATGAACGATCCGCGCTTTTCGATCGTGCACGACAGCTTCGCGACGATGGTCGACGCGATGGCGGCACGGGGCGTGCACCAGGTCGACGGCATCCTGCTGGACCTGGGCATCTCGTCGCCCGGTGGACGACGCCGAGCCGGGGCTTCAGCTCTACCGCAACGACGGTCCCCTGGACATGCGGATGGATACGACACGTGGCATCTCCGCCGCCGCATGGCTGGCCGAGGTGCCGGAGAGCAACTGGAAAAGGTGATTCGCGATTATGGGGAAGAACGGTTTCCCTCAGATTGCAAAGGCGGGGCAGATCAAGCCGATTTCAAGCACACAGCAATCGTGGCAAACGCGGTCAAAACCCAGAAAGGCAAGGATCATTCCCTTTCAGGCTATCCGGATTTTCATCAATCAAGAGCTTGAGGACCTTGAAGCAGGTTGAAGGCCGCCTTCGAACTGCTGGCGCCCGGCGGGCGCTGTCCGTGATGGCTTCCACTCGCTGGAAGACCGGATGGTCAAGCGGCGTCCAAGGCCAAGGTCGGTTGCCGATCCGCACCATTCGTGTCCCCAGCCCTTGATGAAGTTGATTGCCGAAACCAAACCCTCCGACCTCGAGGTCAAGGCCGCGTGCCCGCTCGGCGGTGTGTAGGGCGTGGCGTAGCGGGCAAGATCAACGTCGTATTACTCATCGCGCTCCTGATCA
>NZ_CDRNIL010000020.1:0-3989 GCF_977014125.1 Massilia phosphatilytica | reverse complement strand
GTGTTCTTCGTTCAGCTACGTATTGCTAAGGTTAAAACGGAGGAGTTCGTTGGATGATCCAGCACCTCAGGCGCGCGATCTCGTCGTAGGCGAACAGGTCGGTCGGATCGGAGACGCCGACGAGTACCGTGTCGGCGCGGTGCTTCCAGCACCAGCGCGCGGAAGCGGCGCGCCTGCGTCTTCCGGCAGCAGGCGCACGACGTCCTGGTTGATGTTGTAGAACTTGAGGTTGAGGTAAGGGATGCCGAGCTGGCGCGCGAGCGCGCCGGAAATCTGCTCTTCCGTGACGAAGCCGCTCTCGACGAACACGCGGCCCAGCTTGCGGCCGCTGCGCTTCTGGTCGGCCAGGGCCTGGTTCAGCTGGTCTTCCGACAGCAGCTTTTGTTGCACCAGGATTTCGCCAAGTCGGACTTTTTCGGGCCGCGCCATACCACCTCTTCGATCAATGTAGGACTATTCCTGCATTGTATGCCACAGGAACGAAAAATTAACCTAGAGAATGACTTTACGTAACGCAAAACGTATCGTCCGCGCGACTCCGCACCGGTCCGGCATGCCAGACGGGAAACAGTGTTGTCAAATGCGAAGGGGCTTTGCCGCATGCGCCCGCTCGGCTAACATGGTGACTGCGCCGCTTGGGCTGCGCACCCGTCGCGGAGCTTGCAGTGCAGTTGTTACAACGTCGTTCGCTACCTTCCATACGCGCCAAGCTGGTGACGCTCGTGCTGGCGTGCGCCCTGCCGATCCTGGTCGGGTATCTCGTATTCGCTACCGACGCCGACAAGCGCGAACGGGCGCACGTCGCCGAGGATGCGGAAATGATCGCGCGCGCGCTGGCGGCGGCCGTCGACCGCGACCTCGCCAACGGCGAAACCGCGGCGCGCACGCTGGCCAACCAGACCAACCTGGCGAACGGCGACCTGGCCGCCTTCCACGCGGCCGCGCGCCGGCTGCTGCGGCCGAATTCCCCGCCTACGCCGTCGCCGTGAGCGCGCCGGACGGCGCCGTGCTGCTGGACACGCGCCACACGCTCGGCAGCGCCCTGCCACCGCGCGGCAACGAAGCCGACGTGCGCACCGTGTTCAATACGGGCGACACGGTCACGTCCGGTCTGCACCGCGGCGACGCCACGCAGCCATGGGTGATTTCGGTCGCGGTGCCGGTCTGGCGCGGCGGCAAGGTCGCGTATGCGCTGACCGTCGAGCTGCGCCCGCGCCGCCTGCAGGAGCTGCTGGCAAACCAGAACCTGCCGCCGCACTGGACCGCCCTCGTGTTCGACAACCAGCGTAAACTCGTCGCGTTCCGCGGGCACACGATGCACGCGCTCGACGACAGCATGCGTCCCGAACTGGCGCGCGCGCTGGCCAGGCGGCCGGTCGGCCTCGTCGAGCTGCTCGACCACGGGCCGCAGCCGATGTACGCGGCCTATGCGCGCACGCTCGGGCATGACTGGGCCGTGGCGATCGGGTTCCCGCGCCACGCGGCGCGCGAGATCCTCGGTCCCGATCCCGGCACCACGCTCGCGTGGATCGCGATCATGTTGGCCATCAGCCTCGGCGCCGCCTGGCGCATCGGCGACTCGATCGCGCGTTCGGTGCGGGCCCTGACCGAGCCGGCGGCGGCGCTCGGGCGCGGCGAGGCGCTCGTCATTCCGCCGCTGGCGATCCGCGAGGCGGCGTCCGTCGCGCGCGCGCTGGGCAAGGTCGAGGGCGAGCTGCAGCAGTACCGCGCCGGCCTCGAATCGCTCGTGGCCGAGCGCACCCCAACGAGCTGCAGCGCTCATCCGCCATGCTGGCCACCGTGTACGCCACGGCGCCCGTCGGCCTGGCCTTCGTCGACCGCAGCCTCAAGGTCGTCATGATCAACGACTACCTGGCGGCCGTGAACGCGCTGCCGGCCAGCGCCCACGTCGGCCGCACGCTCGCCGAACTGCTGGGCGAACGGGGCGTCCACATCGAGAAACCGTACCGGCAGGTGCTGGCGTCGGGGCGGCCGCTCATCGAGATCGAAGACAGCGGCGACACCCCGGCCGAACCGGGCGTGATGCGCCACTGGATCTGCAGCTACTACCCCGTCTACGGCCCGGAGCGCGAGCTGGTCGGCATCAACGCCGTCGTGCTCGACATCACGGAGCGCAAGCGCCAGGAACAGCGCAACCGCGACAACGAGGAACTGTTCCGCACCCTGTTCGAAGGATCGGGCGACGCCCACGTCCTGATCGCCTACGGTGCCGGCTTCCTCAGCGCCAACCAGGCCGCGATCGACCTGTTCGGCTGCGCCGGCGCCGACGAATTCCTCGCGATGGCGCCGGCCAGCAGTTCGCCCGAACTGCAGCCGAACGGACGCCGCTCGGACGACCTGTGGAACGAGGCCATGCGCCGCGCGCTCGACACGGGCGGCACCCGCTTCGAATGGATCTACCGGCGCCGCGACGGCTCGAAGTTCCACGCCGACGTGCTGCTCGACAGCGTCGACATCGGCGGCCGCGGCATCGTGCAGGGAACCATCCGCGACATCACCGCCCGCGTGGAGACGTCCGCCGCGCTGCGCGCCGCCAGCCGCCGGCTGGAAGAGAGCGAGCGCATGATCCGCACCGTGACCGACCACCTGCCCGCGCTCGTCGGCTACTGGGACGCGGACATGCGCTGCCGCTTCGCGAACAAGCCCTATTGCGACTGGCTCGAACGATCCCCCTCCGACATCGTCGGTTGCCACATGCGCGAGCTCGTCGACGAGGACCAGATCGCGGAAGTGCAGCCCTACCTGGACGGCGTCCTGCGCGGCGAGCGCCAGTTCTTCGAACGCAGGCTGCACCGCAAGGGCTCCGGCAAGGTGATCCAGGCATGGGGCAGCTACATCCCGGACATCGACCCGGACGGGCGGGTGCAGGGTTTCTACATGCTGCATGCCGACATCACGGAGCTGAAACGCACGCAGTCGCGCCTGGAGGAAGCGCTGCGCGCGGCCGAAGCGGCCAGCAGCGCCAAGGGCGAATTCCTTGCCAACATGAGCCACGAGGTCCGCACGCCGATGAACGCCGTGATCGGGCTCGCGCGCCTGCTCGAGGAGGCCGACCTGGGCCGGCGCGAGCGCGGCTACGTGGCGCGCATGCAGATGGCCGCGAAGTCGCTGCTGTCGATGCTGAACGACGTACTCGATTATTCGAAGGTGGAAGCGGGCCAGCTGGTGCTCGAGCAGACCCCGTTCGCGCTCGACGACGTCCTGTCCAGCATCGCCGCGATGTCCGCCACGGGCGCCTGGAACAAGGGCATCGAGCCCGTGTTCGCGGTCCATCCCGACGTGCCGGCCCGCCTCGTGGGCGACCCGATGCGCCTCGGCCAGGTGCTGCTCAACCTCGTCAGCAACGCGATCAAGTTTACGGAGCGCGGCGAAGTGGTGCTGGCGATCGACCCGGCGGGCCGCGACGGCGACCAGGTCGCACTCGGGTTCACGGTGCACGACAGCGGCATCGGCATCGCGCCCGAACAGCAGCAGCGCATGTTCGAGGCGTTCTCGCAGGCCGACACCTCCACGAGCCGCAAGTACGGCGGCACGGGCCTGGGCCTGGCGATCAGCCGGCGCCTCGTGCGCCTGATGGGCGGCGAGCTGCGGGTGGAGAGCGTACCGGGCCGCGGCGCCACGTTCCGCTTCACCGCCTCGTTCGGCGCCGCGCGGGACGCCGCGGCGCCGGTCCATGACGACATGCCGCCGCTGCGCGTGCTGGTGGCGGACGACAATGCGAGCAGCCGCGCCGCGCTGGCCGGGCTGCTCGCGGCGCGCGGCTGGCAAGTCGCCACGGCCGCCAGCGGCGCCGACACGCTCGCGCAGTTGCGTGCCGAAGGACCGTTCGACCTCGCGTTCATCGACAGCGTGCTGGGCGACCTGGACGGCGCCTCCGTGATCGCGTTCGCGCGCGCCGACCGGGCCATCGCCCTGCCCCGCTGCGCGCTGCTGGCGGCCGATCCGGAGCGCGAACGCGTCGACGCGGT
>NZ_CDRNIL010000019.1:0-4623 GCF_977014125.1 Massilia phosphatilytica | reverse complement strand
GTTTTGTTTACTTGGTTCAGTTACGTATTGCTAAGGTTAAAACGGAGGAGTTAGTTGGATGATCCAGCACCTGCCCATATACGAAAACACGGGCACCGGATCGAGGTCGCCCGGCTGTTCCGTCATGACGGAAAAATCGATGCTGCGCCCGTCGATGCGCGGCGGCGTACCGGTTTTCAAACGGCCCTGCGGCAGTTTCAATTCCTTCAGGCGCGCGGACAGGGAGACCGCCGGCGGATCGCCCGCGCGGCCGGCCGAATAATTCTGCAGGCCGACGTGGATCTTACCGTCCAAGAACGTACCGGCCGTCAGCACAACGGCGCGCGCGCGGAAGCGCAGGCCGATCTGCGTGACGGCGCCGACGACGCGGTCGCCTTCGACCATCAGGTCGTCGACAGCCTGCTGGAACAGCCACAGATCAGGCTGGTTTTCCAGGCGCGAACGGATCGCCTGCTTGTACAGCATGCGGTCGGCCTGGGCACGGGTGGCGCGCACGGCCGGGCCCTTGGAGGAGTTCAGGATACGGAACTGGATGCCGGCTTCGTCGGTGGCGATGGCCATCGCGCCGCCCATGGCATCGACTTCCTTGACGAGGTGCCCCTTGCCGATCCCGCCGATGGACGGGTTACAGGACATTGCGCCCAAGGTTTCGATATTGTGAGTGAGCAACAGGGTCTTTTGGCCCATGCGCGCAGACGCGAGCGCCGCTTCGGTGCCGGCATGGCCGCCGCCAACGACGATCACGTCGAATTCTGTCGGAAATAGCATGATGGAATGTGTTGCGAGGAGGATTAAGGGTCGATTATAAATTCTTTTTCCCATGTCGCTTCTGCGCGGCCACTAAAACGACAGATTTTGTTTCACGTGAAACAGCGAATGCGAGCTCATGTTAGGCTTTTGCCACGCCAACCCCTACTTCGCCGCCATGTCGAAACCTCGTTCGCTGACCCTCGCGCTGCTCGCCGTTACCGCCGCTGTAGGCGCCTATCCACGCTCCGACCTGCCGTCCATCTCGTTCGATTACAAGGACTGGGAACTCGCCTGCGACAACACGCGAACTTGCCGCGCCGCCGGCTACCATCAGGAAGACGACGAAGCGCCGAACGCCACCATCCTGCTGACCCGCGCCGCCGGTCCCAATCAGCCCGTCACCGTCCAATTGCAGACGGCCGATGACCCAAACCACCCCGCACCCGACCAGCTCACGATGACGATCGATGGCCGGGCGCTGGGCACCGTCCGCATCGATGCGAGGTCGAACAGCGGCAAACTGTCCGACGCACAGGTCAGCGCACTGCTGCCGGCATTGCTCAAGGACGGCCAGATCGCTTGGTCGGCAAAGGGTATGACGTGGACGATCTCGACGGCCGGCGCCAACGCCGTGCTGCTCAAAATGGATGAATTCCAGGGACGGCTGGACACGCCCGGCGCACTAGTACGCAAGGGCACGAAACCCGAATCAAATGTTCTGCCGCCGCTACCAATGCCGGACATCGCCGCAGCGCCAGTCAGTCACGACAAGCGACCCGTCACGCTGACGCCCGCGCAGACCCGCGACCTGATGGCCGCGTTGCGCAAAACCGTCAAGGACGGCAGTTGCGACCTGGTGGACACAAAGGCCGAGGAAACGGACGCGCCCGTGGTCCGCCGCCTCACGAAGGACAAGCTACTCGTCTCGCACGCGTGCTGGATGGCCGCGTACAACACGGGCGACGGCTACTGGGTCGTCGACGCCAGGCCGCCCTATTCGGCCGTCCTTGTGACGACCTCCGCAACTGACTACGCCGACGGCGTCATCTCGGCGACGCAAAAAGGACGCGGCATCGGCGACTGCTTCAGCTCGGCAAGCTGGACGTGGGACGGTCGATCGTTCGCGCAGACATCGGCGACGACCACCGGCATGTGCCGCGAAATTACGGCCGGCGGCGCCTGGGAGTTACCGACCCTCGTCACCCGCGTGTACAAGGCGCACTGACTGTTTCACGTGAAACAATCACCAACCAAGATGTTTAAACGTGTCGAACGCTGTCTTTACGATCAACAGCCCGACGACGACGAGGAACAGCTTGCGCACGAAACCACTGCCGTGCTTCAGCGCCAACCGGGTCCCGACCAGTGACCCGGCAATCTGGCACACGGCCATCAGCAAGCCAAGTTGCCAGATCAAATGGCCGCTGTATCCGAACCAGATCAGCGCCGAGATATTGCACGCGACGTTGACGATCTTCGCAGCCGCCGACGCACTCAGGAAGTCGAAGCCGAAGAAGCGCACGAACAGGAAGATCAGGAAGCTGCCGGTGCCCGGGCCGAAGAAACCGTCATAAAAACCGATCGCGGCACCGGCGCAGGTCGCCGACAACTTCTCCGTCATGCCGCTGTGGACGGGCGCGTGCACGGCGCCCAGGTTCTTTTGCCTGAACGTGTACACGGCTACCGCGAGTAGGATCAGCGGCAGCAGGCTGCGCACGAAGTCGGCGGGCACGCGGGTCACGGTCCAGGCACCGATGAAGGACAGCGCGAACGCGGCGATGGCGGCCGGCGCCGCCGTGCTCCAGGCAACTGTCACGCGGCGGCTGTACCTGACGGCAGCCACGGCCGTGCCAAACATGGCCGCCAGTTTATTTGTTCCCAGCAGCGTTGCCGGCACTTCTCTCGGGAACACGGCAAACATCGCCGGAATCTGGATCAATCCTCCCCGCCGACGACAGCATCCACGAGACCGGCAACGAAGGCCGCGACGGCCAGCAGGGCAAAATCGAACATGAGCGATCACGCGTAAAAGCGTCATTGTACGGCAGGCCTCTTGTTGCGACGCAACAAATCACCGCGCTTCAGACGGCGGCCGCGCGCCCTTCTTCAAAGAACTGGAGCAACAGGCGGTTCACCTCATCGGCCGCCGTCAGCTGCAGCCAGTGGTCGGCGCCGCGGATCCGCTCGAAGCGGAATTCGCCGTCGACGTAGTGCGCCGAATCGCGCATCTGCTTTTCGCCGAGCGCCGGGTCGCGGTCGCTCCACATGCCCATCACGGGCACCTTGACCTGGCGGTGCCCGCGCGGCAGCGCCAGGCTCAGGTTGGCGCGGTAATAGTTCAGCGCGGCCGTCAGGCGGCCCGGCGGCGACAAATCCCGTTTCCAGTGGTCGGCTTGGCCGGGCTCGTCCGTAAACTGGCGCATGATGAACCAGTCGGCCGCGCGCAGCGTATGTTCGGCCAGCACCGGCACGATGAGCCGAGGATATAAGTCATGCGCAAGCGCTGCATCATGCCCGCGTGCGCGATGGCATACGGGTGGCCCGTCGACATCGCCACGTAGCGGTGCACGCGTTCCGGCGCCAGCGCCGCGATCTGCCAGCCGATGATGCCGCCCCAGTCGTGCCCGGCGAGGAACACCTTGTCGATGTGCAGGGCATCCAGCAGGCCGAGCACGTCGCCGCGCAATTTATCCATCGTGTAGTCGAAGACGCCGCCCGGCGCGTCGCTGCGGCCGTAGCCGCGCAGGTCGGGCGCGAGCACGCGAAAGCCGGCGGCGGCCAGCGCGGGGACCTGCTTGCGCCAGACGATATGCGTGTCGGGAAAGCCGTGCAGCAGCAGCACGGCCGGTCCCTGCCCCGTCGTCGTCGTGTGGATATGGATGCCGTTCACGTCCAGCATGAGGGATTCGTCGATCACGTACGCCTCCTTGAAAGCCAGGCCGGGACACGGCCTTATGCGGCCTTATGTGGCCTCGCGCCGGCGTCCCGCGCGCACGAGTGCCGCCGCGATCTCGCCGACGATACCCCGCCGGAACAACAGCACACAGGCAACGAAGATGAGGCCGGTGACGATGCCCACGGATTCGCCGAGCGAAGAAAACCATTCTACATGCGTCGTCTCGGCCAGGAAGTTCCCCAGGTCGCCCAATTTGTTTTCCAGTGCGACGATGAGGAAGGCCCCCAGATCGGCCCGGCCAGCGTGCCCATGCCGCCCACGAGGGTCATCAGGATGACGAGGCCGGACATCGTCCAGTGCACGTCCGTCAGGGTCTCGAAACCGAGCACGACAGGTCTTCGTCGCGCCGGCCAGGCCCGCGAAGGCGGCCGACAGCACGAAGGCGACGAGTTTATAACGATCCACGTCGTAGCCCAGAGAGATCGCACGCGCCTCGTTTTCCTTGATCGCCTTCAGCACCTGGCCGAACGGCGAGTGCACGGTGCGCACGATCAGGGCAAAGCCGCCCGCGCAGATCGCCAGCACGACGAAGTACAAGGTCACGTCGTTGCCGAGATCCAGCACGCCCAGCAGCTTGCCGCGCGGTACGCCCTGCAAGCCATCCTCGCCGTGCGTAAACGGCGCGCGCAGCGCCGCGAAATACACCATCTGCGCGAGGGCCAGGGTGATCATCGCAAAATAAATGCCCTGGCGGCGGATGGCCAGCAACCCCATCACGAGGCCCAGCGCCGCGGACGCCAGTACGCCCAGCACGAGCGCCACCTCGAACGGCAGCCCGAGCGCCGTCAGTGCGTACCCCGTGACATAGCCGGCACCGCCGAAGAACGCCGCGTGGCCGAACGACAGCAGGCCCGTGTAGCCGATCAGGAGGTTGAACGCGCAGGCGAACAGGCCGAAGCACAGCAGCTTCATCAGGA
>NZ_CDRNIL010000018.1:0-4723 GCF_977014125.1 Massilia phosphatilytica | reverse complement strand
GTGTTGTGTCCTGTTACTTGGTTCGTTACGTATTGCTAAGGTTAAAACGGAGGAGTTAGTTGGATGATCCAGCACCTGGTTTTCGGCCTTCACCATCGGCGTGCTGGCCGATGCGCCCGGCACGTGCTTGCTGTCGATGCCGAACTCGTTGTGCCAGTACTGGTACTCGAAAACGGCGCGGCAAGTCTTCGGCTTAACGCCCAGCAGCGGGCCGACGTCGTACAGCCGTTGCATGTCGATATTCGTTTCCGGCGCAGTCTGGTTGCCGGGTTCGTCCTTGCCCTTCGAGGCGATCCAGTTCGCGAAACCTTCCCACGACCAGCCCGTCGCGCCCACTGGGAATGCCCACACGGCGCCCGGCATCCGGTGCGTGTCGTAGCGGTAGCGCGGGGTCGAGACGCTCTCGAACTCGTTGGTCGGCGCGGTGCACTCCCACAGGCCGTCGGTGCCCACGCTCAGCAGGCCCGGCGCCTTGAAGGCGGGAACGCCGGGCCGACGACCAGCATGCGCTTCTTCGAGTTGTAGCCGGCGTCATCCTTGGTGTTGACGTCGAAACCGAAAGTCATGCCGACGTCGCTCACGGGGCCGTAGGCGAATGGGTTGCCGGTCGCCTTGGTCAGCGAGACGGTGTTGCGGTAAAGCAGGTAGAACTCCTGCGCGCCCGAGCTCGCGCCCGGCGCCGACGGATCGGACTTGTTCGACAGCAGGACATCCAGGTTGAAGAAGTTGGTGCCGTAGCTATAACCGCTCACATGGTTGATGTCGAGGATGTCCTTGTGGAGGTCGGCGCCGTTGAACGGCTCGCGGAAACGGCTGCCGGTACGGTAGCCGATCGAAGTGTCGCTCCACTCGGCGGCCTGGACGGACGTTGCCGCGCACGCGCACAGCGCCATGGTCAGGACGGTTTTTTTCATGCTTTGCTCCCTTGGACGATTGGTTGGTGGTTATTGGTGGCGCCCGCGTCCCCGTGGCTCTCGGCAGGGATGTCGCGGGTTCCGTTAAAGAAGAGGTTCAGTGCGACCGCGGCGACGGCGGTCAGCAGGATGCCCGACTCCAGCAACGGATGCAGGCTGTGGGCCATCTGTTGGGCCCAGCGCGGCGCCACCAGCGGGATCAGGCCGAAGCCGATCGACAGGGCGACAATATACAGGTTGTAGCGGTTGTTCCGGAAGTCGACGCGGGTCAGGATACGGATGCCTGCCGCGGCAACCATGCCGAACATGACGAGGCCGGCGCCGCCCAGCACGAACTGCGGGATCGCCTCCACGAGCGCCGCCATTTTCGGCAGCATGCCGAGCACGATCATGATGCAGCCGCCGGCCACGCACACCCAGCGGCTCTTGACGCCGGTGACGGCGACCAGGCCCACGTTCTGCGAAAAGCTCGTGTGCGGAAACGTGTTCAGCAGGCCGCCGATCAGGGTGCCCAGGCCGTCCGTGCGCAGGCCGGCCGCGAGCTGCTTGCGGTCCAGGTCCTTGCCCGTCAGTTCGGACAATGCGAGGAACATGCCGGCCGACTCGATCATCACGACGATCATGACGACGGCGAACGTGACGATCATGACGAGATCGAACGTGGGCGCGCCGAACGCCAGCGGCGTCACGAGCCGGAACCAGGCGGCCTGGCCGACCTTGGCGAAGCTCATCTCGCCGAACGCGAACGTCACGATACAGCCGGCGACGATGCCCAGCAGGACGGAAATATTGGCGAGGAAGCCACGCGTGAACCGCACGAG
The DNA here is from genome assembly GCF_977014125.1 of Massilia phosphatilytica. Lineage (NCBI taxonomy): Bacteria > Pseudomonadati > Pseudomonadota > Betaproteobacteria > Burkholderiales > Oxalobacteraceae > Massilia > Massilia phosphatilytica. The sequence goes on along the minus strand of NZ_CDRNIL010000018.1, from coordinate 2,988 downwards.
GCACAGCACGACGGCCAGCACGAACGCGGCGATGCCCAGGTGGTCCAGCGCGCCGTAGTTCGGGTTCGGCGTCATCGGCACGGGGCCGGCCAGCTTCAGCGCGGGCGCCACGCTGCCCGGCGGCAGCGCGCTCGCCGCCTGCGCCGCGCTGGCGCGCGCCGCGTCGACCATCGCGGCCAGCTTGACCGTGTCGACGCTTTGCGCCGTGTTGTCCGGACCGCCCATGGCCCAGCCCACGCCGACGCGCATCAGGGTCACGCCGATGATCAGGATGATGGTGCCCGTGACGACGGGCGGGAAGAAGCGCAGCAGGCGGCTCATCAACGGGGCGATGAGCAGCGCCACGGCACCGGCACCGATGCCGGCGCCGAAGATCGCGCGCGCCCCGTCGACGCCGGGTACCGCGTTCGCGATGGCGACCATCGGGCCGACGGCCGCGAAGGTCACGCCCATCATCACCGGCAGGCGGATGCCGAACCAGGATGTCAGCCCGAGGGACTGGATGAGCGTTACGATCCCGCAGCAGAACAGGTCGGCCGAGATCAGCATGCTGACCTGTTCCGGGGGAAGTTTGAGGGCACGTCCGACGATCAGCGGCACGGCAATGGCGCCCGCGTACATGACGAGGACGTGCTGCAGGCCGAGCGCGGTCAAGCGCCCGAGGGGCAATCGCTCATCCACGGGATGGCGAGAAGTTTGGGTCATGCTTGTCTCCTGTTCGGGGGTGGTCCCCCTTTGGTTTTTGAACTGCCGGTGCTGCCGTACTGCCTGTACTGCTTGTACTGCGTACTGCGTTACTGCGTTCGAAACAAAGGATGCATGCTGCCCGCCGGGCGCCGGCCGCGCTCGTGACGCGGCCGGCCGGGGCACGGGGCCCCTGGTGATCAGTTGACCGGGGCGCCCTCCTCGTACCAGCGCTTGATCAGGTTGCGCTCGTCGGGGGTGATCTCGGGCTGGTTGATCCAGCGGCCGTCGAGCCCGATGGTCGCCATCGCGAACGCGGTACCCGGCGTCGACGGGGCGCGCGCGATCTTCGGCGCCGGCATCGGTGCCGGTGCCGTGGCGCTGCTCATCGCCCCGTTGATGAGCCGCCTGCTGCGCTTCTTCCCGCCCGTCGTCACGGGCACCATCATCCTGATCATCGGCGTGACCCTGATGCGCGTCGGCGTGGGCTGGGCCATGGGCCGTCCGGACGACGCGGCGCAAAGCGTCGGCGCCGGTCAAGCTCGCCGCGATGGTCGACGCGGCGCGCGCCAGCGCGGCGCAGGCAGGCGAGCGCGCTGCCGCCGGGGGCAGCGTGGCGCCCGCGCTGAAGCTCGCCGGCCCCGTGCCGATGACGCCGAACCCGAACTGCGGCGCGCTGGACCACCTGGGCATCGCCGCGTTCGTGCTGGCCGTCGTGCTGTGCCTCGTGCGGTTCACGCGTGGCTTCCTCGCCAATCTTTCCGTCCTGCTGGGCATCGTCGCCGGCTGTGTCGTGACGTTCGCGTTCGGCGAGATGAGCTTCGCCAAGGTCGGCCAGGCCGCCTGGTTCCGGCTCGTGACGCCGCTGGCGTTCGGCGCGCCCACGTTCCGATCTCGTCATGATCGTCACGTTCGCCGTCGTCATGATCGTCGTGATGATCGAGTCGGCCGGCATGTTCCTCGCATTGTCCGAACTGACGGGCAAGGACCTGGACCGCAAGCAGCTCGCGGCCGGCCTGCGCACGGACGGCCTGGGCACCCTGATCGGCGGCTTGCTGAACACGTTTCCGCCACGAGCTTTTCGCAGAACGTGGGCCTGGTCGCCGTCACCGGCGTCAGAGCCGCTGGGTGTGCGTGGCCGGCGGCTGCATCATGATCGTGCTCGGCATGCTGCCGAAAATGGCGGCGCTCGTGGAGGCGATCCCGCAGTTCGTGCTGGGCGGCGCCGGCCTCGTCATGTTCGGCATGGTTGCCGCGGCAGGCATCCGTATCCTGACCCGAGCTTCCGGAACAACCGCTAGAGACCTGTATATTGTCGCCCTGTCGATCGGCTTCGGCCTGATCCCGCTGGTGGCGCCGCGCTGGGCCCAACAGATGGCCCACAGCCTGCATCCGTTGCTGGAGTCGGGCATCCTGCTGACCGCCGTCGCCGCGGTCGCACTGAACCTCTTCTTAACGGAACCCGCGACATCCCTGCCGAGAGCCACGGGGACGCGGGCGCCACCAATAACCACCAACCGATCGTCCAAGGGAGCGAAGCATGAAAAAAAAACCGTCCTGACCATGGCGCTGTGCGCGTGCGCGGCAACGTCCGTCCAGGCCGCCGAGTGGAGCGGCACTTCGATCGGCTACCGTACCGGCAGCCGTTTCCGCGAGCCGTACGCACGGCGCCGACCTCCGCAAGGACATCCTCGACATCGACCGTGTGAGCGGTTATAGCTACGGCACCGGCGTCTTCAACCTCGATGTCCTGCTGTCGAACAAGTCCGATCCGTCGGCGCCGGGCGCGAGCTCGGGCGCGCAGGAGTTCTACCTGCTTTACCGCAACACCGTCTCGCTGACCAAGGCGGAACCGGCGACCCCATTCGCCTACGGCCCCGTGAGCGACGTCGGCATGACTTTCGGTTTCGACGTCGACGCCAAGGACGACACCAGCTACAACTCGAAGAAGCGCCGTGCTGGTCGTCGGCCCGACGTTCTCCTTCGAGGCGCCGGTGCCTCTTGAACGTGGCGCCGGCCTGTGGGCCAGCAACGCGCCGACCGAGCAAGGGTCTCGGGCGTCTCGACCCGCGCCTCGCTACGACACGCACCCGATGCTGGGCGCCGTGTGGGCGAGTCGGCGACGGCTGGTCGTGGGAAGGTTTCGCGAACTGGATCCAAGGGCAAGGACGAATTCGGCGACCGAGGCGCCCCGCCGGAAACGAATATCGAAGCAGTCCGTGTATGCTGTAGCGCCCCGAGCCGAAGACCTTCCGCCGGTTTCCAAATAAGGTGCTGGATCATCCGTAGCCCGTTAACAATGGT
>NZ_CDRNIL010000017.1:0-2079 GCF_977014125.1 Massilia phosphatilytica | reverse complement strand
TTGGACCGCGGTGAGGATGTGCTGCACCAGTTCCGCTGACGCGCAAGTCATCGGGCCATGACAGTGCAATCGAACGTCGCGCGCATTCGGAAGTTGGACAGCAATGTGGAGCGTACTTGCCGAGCGGGTCGGCGAGCAGTTGCTGGTCGATGGCCTTGATCTGGACAGGTGCGGCACGGGCAACTGGACGCCCTCCTCCTGCCCGCCGTTGCACGCGTCATCGAACAAGATGGACATGTGCTGGCCGTTCCGCTCGGTGTGCACCGCCTCAATACACTGATCTACAACCGCAGGGTTTTCGACCGTCTGCGCCTCACGCCGCCGCGCACCTGGGACCAGTTCGAGAGCATGGCGCCGCGCCTCGAGCGCGCCGGCGTCGTGCCGCTGTCGCAAAGCAGCGAGCCGTGGCAGATTGCCGTCCTCTTCGAAAACCTTGTGCTGGCCGACCTCGGTGTCGCCTTTCATCGGCAGATCTTCCTCGACCTCGACGAAAGCGCATTCACCGATCCCCTCCTTGGTCGCGTGCTGCAGCGTCTGCGCCGCCTGAAGCGCTGGATGCGCCACCAGACCGGGGAGGATGACTGGGTCAACGTCGCGCGCCAACTCGGCGATGGCCACGCGGCCATGCTGGTCGGTGGCGATTGGGTCAAGGCAGAGCTGAATGCCGCCGGGTTGGCCACCGATGTGGCGTTCGGATGTGCGGCGGCGCCGGGACGGCCAATGTACACCTGTACGACCTCGACGCGCTGGCAATGCTGCGCTCGCGCCATGTACCTGTAGAAGCGCAACGTCGGCTCGCGGCAATCGCAATGTCGACCGACGTGCAGGACCGTTATAACCGGGCCAAAGGTTCCGTTCCAGTCATCCGCCGGCCAGGACTTGGCACAATGGATAGCTGCGCGCGCGAATCGTGGACCCTGCTGGCCCGGCCGGGTGCGGTGCTCGTGCCCGGCATTGTCGTCGGCATGTCGGGCGATGAATCCATGCGCAACGCCCTGGTCAGCGAGCTGCACAGGTTCTTCTCCGACGACCGCATCGACGTCCTCGACACCCAACAGCGGCTGGCGATTGCCGGCCGTGCCATCAAGAGAACCCGCCAGCCATGAAACGCAAGATACTTGTCGTCGACGACGATCAGAAAATCGGAGCGCTGCTCAAGACCTACCTCGAGAAAAACCAGTACGACGTTATCCTGGCGGAGGACGGCGCGAGTTTTCGCGATGTCTTCGAACGCGACCCGGACGCGCTATCGCTGATCATCCTCGATGTCATGCTGCCCGATACCGACGGCTTCGCACTGTGCCGGCTGGTTCGTCAGCGCTCCAACGTTCCCGTCATCATGCTGACGGCAAGTGCCGAGGAAACCGACCGGATCGTCGGCCTGGAACTCGGTGCCGACGATTACATTGGCAAGCCTTGTAGCCCACGCGAGCTGCTGGCCCGCATCAAGGCCATACACCGGAGGACCGGCATCGACGCCGCCTGCGCGCCCCGCTTCCACCGCTTTGCCGGATATACGCTCGATGTGATCGAGCGCACGCTGCGCGACCCCGGCGACGAACTCGTGCCGCTGAGCGGCCTCGATTTTCAGCTACTGAAATGCTTTGTCGAGCGGCCTGGCGATATTTTCGAACGCGGCCAACTGCACGAAACGACACGTGGCCGCGATGCCGGTCCCTACGACCGCTCGCTCGACGTCCAGATCAGCCGGTTGCGTGCGCGCCTGAACGACGACGGCCGCGAAACGCCCTTGATCAAGACGGTACGTGGCGTGGGTTACGTATTCTCGGCCGAAGTGCGCAGCGCCCATGTCTAGCGCGGGGCAACAAGGACGGCTTGGCGCCATGCTGCCCAGGACGCTACTGGGCAGGCTTTCGGCGGCGCTGGTCGTCGCCATCCTGCTGAGCCAGTTCATTGGCAACCTGATCTGGATAACGCAGAGCCGGGCCAAGGCCGAACTGGAGACCACGGCCGCTGCACGGTCGGTCGCGCACAGCGCGGCCGGCGCGATCCGCTTCTTCATGAGCCTGCCGGCGGTCCAGCGTTGATCTTGGCGGCGGTCGCCGGAAAGCTGGGTGC
>NZ_CDRNIL010000016.1:0-10530 GCF_977014125.1 Massilia phosphatilytica | reverse complement strand
TGTTTTGAAAAACCGCGTTCAGTTACGTATTGCTAAGGTTAAAAACACGGGAGGATTAGTTGGATGATCCAGCACCTCTGTACTTCGGCGCCGTCAACTACGAGGCGCACGTCTACCTGAACGGCAAAAAACTCGGCATGCACAAGGGCGGCTTCACGCCGTTCCAGTTCGACGTCACGGACAAACTGGCGAAGGGCCGCAACGTCGTCGTCGTCAAGGCCGACAACACGCGGCACCAGGACGATATCCCGACCTTGAACACGGACTGGTGGAACTACGGCGGCATCACGCGCGACGTCATGCTGGCCGAGCTGCCCGCCACCTACATCGCCGACTACAAGGTGCAGCTGGCCAAAGGCGACGCCCACCGCATCGACGGTTTCATCCAGATGGCGGGAGACGCGAAGTCGCAGCAGGTGACGGTGACGATTCCCGAAGCGGGCATCAAGGCCACCGTGCGCACGGACGCGAACGGGCGCGCCGCGTTGAATATCCCGGTGAACAAACTGACGTACTGGTCGCCGCAACAACCAAAACTGTACACGGTGGAGCTGGCCGGCGGCGGCGACGACGTGGTCGACCACATCGGCTTTCGTACCATCGAGACGCGTGGCCAGGACATCCTCCTGAACGGCAAGTCCGTGTTCCTGCGCGGGATCTCGCTGCACGACGAGAACCCCTTGATCCCGGGCCGCCTGCGCGGACAGGGCGACATGCGGATGCTGCTGCAATGGGCCAAGGAGATGAACTGCAATTACGTGCGGCTCGCGCACTACCCGCACAACGAAGAGATGATCCGGCTGGCCGACGAGATGGGCCTGATGGTGTGGGCGGAAGTGCCCGTGTACTGGACGATCTCGTGGACGAACCCGGACACGTACGCCAACGCGAACGCGCAGCTGACGGACCTCGTCACGCGCGACAAGAACCGCGCGAGCGTGATCGTCTGGTCGGTGGGGAACGAGACGCCGGTCAGCGCCCCGCGCAACACGTTCATGGGCAACCTGGCGAAGACGGCGCGTTCGCTCGACGACACGCGCCTCGTGGCGGCCGCGCTGGAGATCCACCGCAAGGGCAGCGACATCACGGTCGAGGACCCGCTCGCGGATTCGCTGGACCTCGCCAGCTTCAACGAGTACGCGGGCTGGTACTGGGCCAGCAATGCCGAGATGCTGAATTACCGCTTCGACGTCCGCTACAACAAGCCGGTCGTGATCACGGAGTTCGGCGCGTCCGCGCTGGGCGGGTCATCACGCCGACGCCGACACGCGCTGGAGCGAGGAATACCAGGACGCGCTGTACCGCAACCAGTTCAAGATGCTGTCCGCGATCCCGGGCCTGCGCGGGATGACGCCGTGGGTGCTCGTCGACTTCCGCTCGCCGCGCCGCCAGCATCCGTATTTCCAGGACTTCTGGAACCGCAAGGGCCTGATCTCGGACGACGGCAAGAAGAAGCTCGCGTTCTGGACCCTGAAACGCTATTACGACGACGTGCAGCGCCGCTACGAAGCGCCGGCCGCGCGCTGACGGCCTGCGTCGATCGCGGTCAATCGCGGTCGGGCGCGCCCAGCGGGAACAGGGAGCGGTACGGCCGCGCCTCGTCCACCGCGCGCGCGAACGACGGCCGCGCCAGCAGGCGCGCGCGATAGGCGCGCAGCACGGGGTAGCGCGCCGCGATCGGATGCGTCCAGTCGGCGTAGAACAGCGCGGGCGCGGCGGCGCAGTCGGCCAGCGAGAAGTGCTCGCCCGCGGCCCAGACCCGGTCGGCCAGATGGCCCTCCAGCCAGGCGTAGGCGAGTTCCAGTTTTTCCGTCGCCAATGCGAGGCCGTCCGCGCGCTTGGCAGCAATGCCCGTCAGCGCGCCGTTCACCGCGTGCTGCACCATGCTCATCACGTGCAGGTCGAAGAAGCGGTCCATGAACCGCACGTCCAGCGCAGCGTGCGGATCGTCCGGCAGCAGGCGCACGGGGCCGGGATGCGTCAGGTGCAGGTATTCGATGACGATGCTGGTCTCGACCACGTTGCGCGCGCCGTCGACGAGCAGCGGGAATTTGCGCAGCGGCCAGCGTTGCAGCCATTCCTGCGCGTGCTGCGGCGTGTCCGGCCCGAGGCAGCGGAACTCGAAAGGCGTGTCGTTCTCGTACAGCGCGACGAGCACTTTCTGCGTGTACGAGGAAAAGGGATGACCGTAGAGCGCGAGGGACATGGCGGGATCGCTTTCGGATGCAGGTTGAAATAAACTACTTGTAAAATGCAAGTGGTTTAAAGATATCGCTATACTAAGCAAAATGCAAGCACAACGACCAAGGATTACGTGATGTCACAGGCCGGACGCTCGGGGCTGCCCGATCAACCTGACCCTCGAACAGCTCGGCGACCGCTGGAGCCTGATCGTCGTCCGCGACATCATGTTCGGCAACCGCCGCAGCTACGGCGACCTGCTGGCGCAGAGCGAAGAGGGCATCGCGTCGAACATCCTGGCGGACCGGCTGAAGCGCCTGACGGCGGCGGGCCTGCTGACGCGGCGCCCCGACCCGGCGCACCGGCAAAAAGGGATTTGACCTGACGGAACCGTCCATCGCAGCTCGTGCCCCTGCTCGCGCACATGGGAGCGTGGGGGCGCAGGCATCCGTCGCCGAGCCGGGAACTGTCGGTGCGGGCGGAATTGCTGGAGCAGGGCGGACCGCCGTTGTGGGAGGCGTTCATGGACGAGTTGCGGCACCTGCACCTGGGCGCGCCGGCGCCCGCGCGCTCGGTGTTCGGCGAGTTGCGGGCGGCGTACGAGGAGGCGATGCGGGCGGCGCGGGAAAGTCATGGGTAAATCGAAACGCGGGCAGGGGCGATCGTCTTGCCGATGTTGCTGGCGATCCAGGACGCGAACCAATGAAGCCCGCGCCCGGCCGTCACCAGCGGACGGTTCTGCCGCGGTAGTCGAGGTATTCCAGCCCGGGGCGCGCCTGCTTGGCCAGCGTCACGTCCACGATCCCGGGTACGCTTTCCTCGATCGACAATCGCGCGTCGGGTCCGCCCAGATCGGTGCGCACCCAGCCCGGCGCCATCAACAGCATGGCGCGTGGCGTCGGACCCTGGCGCGCCGCGAAGCTGCGCATGAACTGGTTCAGTGCGGCCTTGCTGCCTCGATAGACTTCGCGCTGCCCGGACTCGTTGTCGGCGACGCTGCCTTGGCCGGACGACATGACGCCAATCAGGCCGGTCGGCGGAACGAGATCGCACAGGCGTTCGACGACGCGCATCGGACTGAGCGCATTGGTGATCATGAGGTTGACGAAATCCTCGGTCGAATACTTCCCCGATGTGCTGCGTCGGGTCGGGATTCGCCGTGCCGGCGTTGACGAACAGGATGTTGAACGTCCGGTCCGCCAGGCGCGCCCGCAGCGCGTCGATTTCATCGGGCCGGGTGATGTCCAGCGTGTCGATCCCGACTCTGCCGGGCGTTGCGTCGGCCAGCGCGTGCAGGCGGGTGGGGCCGCTGCCGGCACGCACGGTCCCGGTAACGTTCCAGCCGCGTGCCAGGAACTCGGCGGCCATCGCGTACCCGAGGCCGCGCGAGGCGCCGATGATCAGGACCGTCGGCGTGTGAAGTGGGGTTGTGGAGGGGGACATGAGATTGCTCTTCCTTCGTCGATGTGATGTCCGCCATTCTGGACAACGCCCCGGGTTTGCACCAGACGCGGTGGCTGCAAACCATGTTTGCATCCGACGCCATGGGTGCTGCCCGGCTTTCCGCTATATTGGCGGCATGTCCCGCGTCGATCTCAACCTTCTCACCGCCCTGGACGCGCTGTTGACCGAGCGCAGCGTCACGGGAGCAGCCCGGCGCCTGGATCTCAGCGTGTCCGCCATGAGCCGTACGCTCGCGCGCCTGCGCACCGTCACCGGCGATCGCTTGCTCCTGCAGGCCGGCCGCGCGCTGGTCCTGACGCCGTACGCGGAGCAACTGCGCCTGCGCCTGCCCCTGCTCGCCAGGGAAGCGGAGGCCATGCTCAGGCCTGCCGAGCATCGGTTCGATGCCGCCACGCTGGAACACAGCTTCGCGGTGCGGGCGGGCGAAGGGTTTATCGACCTGCTCGGTGCGGCGCTGATGGACCGAATCCGGCGCGCGGCGCCGGGCGTGCAAATCCGCTTCCTGCCCAAGCCCGACTGGGATGCGCAACCGCTGCGTGACGGCACGATCGACCTTGAAATCGGCACGGTGAAGACGTCGGCCCCGGAGATGCTGACGCGCCTGCTTTTGCGCGATCGGTATGTGGGCGTGTGCCGTCTGCATCATCCCGCGGTAAGCGCGCGCAGCGTGTCTCTCGAGCGGTGGATCGAATGCGATCACATCATGACCGCGCGCCCCGGCGAGGCGGCGAATCCTGTCGATGCGGCGCTGGCGGCGCGCGGCATGCAACGCAGGGTGTCGGTCGTGGTGCCGTCATTCACGAGCGCCATGCAGATGGCGCGCCGCTCCGACATGATCGCCGTCGTCCCGCACTCCTGCCTGGGCAACGTGTTCGCGCCCGATCACGCCGGCGCGAATGGTTTGCAAGGGTTCGAGTTGCCCGTGCCGACGCCCGCCTTCAACGTCTCGGCGATATGGCATCCGCGCCTCGACCACGATCCGGGCCATCGTTGGCTGCGCGCGGAGGTACTGGAGGTGTGCCTGGCGGCGTATCCGCGCGATCCGATCGCGGGCTCGCCTTCGTTGACTGCGTAGGCACGGCCGGCGCGCGCCGCGCGGCGGCCGACGACCGGCTTACTTGCGCGCGCGTTTCCGTGCGCGCCGCGCGGCCAGCAGCGCGACGACGCCGGCGCCGCCCAGCCACAGCGTGCCCGGTTCCGGCACGTCGGCGTGCTTGACCGGGGTCTTGCCCGGATCGTTCGTCTCGGCCGGGCAGGTCCGTCGTCGGCGGCAGCAGCGTGCCGGGGGGCGACGACGGCGTCGTGCCGGTGTCGGTGGGCGTTTGCGTACCGCCCGGCGTCGTACCGCCCGGCGTCGTGCCGGACGTGCCGCCGGGCGACGTGCCGCCGGTGCCCGGATCGCCGCTGCCGGTGCCCGAACCGCCGGTGCCGGTGCCGCCGGTGCCCGTGCCGCCTGTGCCGGGCGTGCCGGTGCCCGAGCCGCCGCTGTCCGTGCCGGTCCCCACCGTGTCGCTCGACGACTTGCTGTCCTGGGTCACCGGCAGGGTGCCGCCGTCCAGGATGGCGTCGCGGTTGATGCGGTAGCCCGGGACGGCGGTCCCGCTGCTCGGCGCGGACGTGCCGCCGGCCGATGCGGTGTCGCCCGTCGCGAATGTCTGGAGCTGGTAGCGGCCGCCCGCGGGATTACCGGCGAGCGCGAATCCCACCTGCTCCACGTTGCCGTCGCCTTCCTGGGCCTGCTCGACGGACGCGTCGAGTTCTTCCTCGCTCGGGCCCTTTGCCTCGACGGGCAATTGCGGCACGTCGGAAATGCGGTTGCCGCAGCGCGTGCGGATTTCGTTCTGGCCGTCGGTCAGCAGGGTTTCGCCTTCGGGCCAGCTGGAGCTTCTTCGAGGTCCAGAACACCTTGTCGCCCTTGCGGTACGACACGTACACGGCGCGCGGCTTGGTGACCGTCTCGACGGTGGCCCTGGCCGTCTCGAAGGCCGCGTAGTGCGCCGCCACGACCTTGTCCGCGACGACGGCGTGCGCGAGCTCGCGGCGGTCGATCACGCCGCCGGGAACGATGGAATAGGGGTAGACGCGGCGCGTCTTTTTCGTCTCTGCCTGTGCCGCGGTGCGCAGCACGACCGGGGCCGGCGTCGCGGTATCGGCGGCGGGGGCCTGCGCTTGCGCCTGCATGGCCGGCGGCGCGGCGGATTCCCGCATCTCCAGCGCGAACACGACGGCACACGCCGCCACGCCGAGCAGGCCGATGGCCGCCACGCGTTTTTTCAGGCGTGAACCTTTTCTGCTCCGGCGGATGTAGGCGGTGCGGTAGTCCATGACAAGACAAAAAGCACAAAGTAGGAGAGGTCCTACACAGTAACACCTTTCCCAATACCAAATCTATATTTTTCCGCGAGAAATTCTATTTGCATTGTGGAAATATAGGCGAGGGGAGCGCGATGAGGCCGCAGGAGCGGTTTCCCTGTGTGCCGGCCACGCGTGGCGGCGCGGCACCGTCATCGCGGTGTTGTGCGGTCGCTACAGAAAACGCGTGCGCCCGGGTCAGCGCTCGACCAGCGCCAGCACCGCCGTGATGTTGTCGCGGCTGCCGTGCGTCTTGGCCAGGGCGATCAGGTCGGCGCAGCAGTGCTCCAGCGACTGCGCATGCGCGCCGGCCAGCACCTGTTCGATGGCGGCATGGGGCGTGTTGCCGTACAGGCCGTCGCTGCACAGCAGATACAGGTCGCCGGGATGCGGCGCGCAGGCCTTGACGTCGGGCGTGATCGCGGCCGTCGGGCCGATCGCCTGCAGCAGCAGGTTACGCGGCGGGAAGTCGCCGGAGACGCCCGCTTCCAGCGCCTGCTGGTACATGGTCTGGTCGCGCGTAAGCACGGCGAGTTCGCCGTCGCGGTAGCGGTACAGCCGGCTGTCGCCGACGTGGAAAATGACCAGCGGGCCGTCCGGCAGGCTTTGCCAGAAGCCCGTCAGCGTCGTGCCCATGCCGCCGCCGTCGCCGAGGCCGTCCTGCACGTTGGCGCCGTACACGCGCGCATTGGCGGCGTCGACGGCTTCGTGCACGGCCACGATGGCGGGCATGTGCTCGTCCTGCCAGGTCGCGTCCGGGTCGGCGGCGTCGCCGGGGCTGGATTTTTTCGGGTCGACGGCCGCCAGCGCGTCGCGCAGCGTCTCGAGGGCCATGGCGGCCGCCGATCTCGCCGCCGTCATGGCCGCCCATGCCGTCATGGCCACGGCCACCAGGCGGGAGCTGCGGATCGATGAGGAAGTTGTCTTCCTTCGACTGGCGCACGAGGCCGACGTCGGTCAGGCCCTATGCGCTGCCGAACGACGCGACGGTGATAGATGCTCGGGGTTAGCTGCTTCCAGGTGCTCATCGGCGGCGCGTATGGTTGTGAAATAAATACGAGGGCTGCATGCTAGCACGTGGGCAGACGGCGTTGGCGATTTTCCAGGGCGGCCGCAGGATGCCGCTGACGGTGAAGCGGATCTCGCCCGGCCGCTCGCCTGGCGCCGTCTTCGATGCGCAGGTCGGACAGGCCCTCGCGGTGGCTGCCCGCCACCATTGCCGCCACGGTGTCGACCAGCTTGTCCGCGCGCGGGCGCGAGCGCGAGCGCGGCGGCGCGGCCGCGCCGAAGTACTGGTCGAGCATGGCCGCGAAATCGCGCCGCGTCGTCACGCAGAACACCGGGCGCGATTGCGGGAACAGGGTCGTGACGGCGTTGTCCGCCTTGACCTTTTCCGGGTCGATGCAGACGACGTACAGCGCGTGCTCGTTGCGTTCCACCGGCAGCCACTGGCGCACTTCGGCCCCCGCACGGTCCATGCCGGGGAGGGGTTGCCGCCGGCACGCGCCGCCGGATGGAAGGCGAGGTAGGGGACGGCGAAATCGTCCGCCCAGCGCGCGCCCGACGACGGGCAGTTTCAGCTTGAAGTCGTCGAGCAGCACGTCCTCGATGTCGCGGCCCTGCGTACGCGCCTGTTCCACCGCCTGCTCGACCTGCTCGCGGGGCAGCGGCCGCGAACCCAGCGCGCCGACGAAGCCCGTGCGTTCGCGCTTCGTTTCCTGGCGGCGCTGGGCGAATGCGATGGCGAGCGTGTCGCACAGGTAGCGCGCGCCTTCGACGACGGTGCTGTCGAACGGGCCGCCGCGCAGGTTGTTGATGAGCTGGAAGACGCCGATCACGTCGTCGTCGTGCATGATCGGGACGACCAGCATCTGCGTCGTGCGATAGCCCGTGCGCCGGTCCACGCCCTGCTGGAAGCGCAGGTCGGCCGCGTAGCGCTGCAGCTCGGCCGCATCGTAGACATCGGCCAGGTTGAGCAGGCGGCGCGCCAGCGCGGCGTAGCCGGCGATGCTCTGCGCCGAGATCGGCAGGCGCAGCTGGCGGAACGAGGCCATGCCCGTCTTGACCTTGGAGACGAGGCTGGCCTTGTCCTCGCCCACCGTGTAGATCGTCAGGCGGTCCGCCGCGAACAGGGCGCAGATGCCTTCGGACAGGTCGAGCATGATCTCGTCGACGTTGCGCGTGGCGTGGATGCGCGTCGTCAGCTGCTGCAGCTCGGCGGAAGAAATCGCCGCGCGCGTTCGGGCCGCCCATGACGGTCGCGTCGTTCATGGCCGCCTCATCGCCGTGTCGATGGGGCCAGGCGCGTGGCGTCGGCGTCGTCGTGCGCGGCGCGCTGCACGCGGGTCGCGTCCGCATCGTCCTGCGCGTGGCGCACCACGTCGGCGCGCGCGCGCGGCGTGACGGTGTCCAGCGGCCGCCATGGCGATGGCGGCGGCGGCGGGGACGTGGCGTCGGGCCGCGCGGCCGCGTCGCCGTCGAGAGCGCGCAGCAGGTCGTCGCGGAACGCATCGGCGCCGGGATAGCGCTGCTCCGGGCGCTTGGCGAGCGCGCGCATGATGACGCGGTCGAAGGCCGGGCCGAGCAGGGGATTCAGCAGGGTCGGCGGCACGGGCTGCTCGTGCAGGATCTTCTGCTGCACGGCGAACATGCCGGCGCCGCGGAACGGCCGCTCGTTGGTGAGGAACTGGTACAGGATGATCCCGACGGCGAAGATGTCCGACTGCGGGCCGACGGCCTGGCCGGTGATCTGCTCGGGCGACATGAAGCTGGGCGTGCCGACCATCTCGGCGCCGTCCGCGTCCTGCACGGCGGCGTTCAAGGCGGCCATGTGGGCGACGCCGAAGTCGGTCAGTTTCACGCGCAGGTCGTGGCTGAGCATGACGTTGGCCGGCTTGATGTCGCGGTGGATCACGCCGTTGCGGTGCGCGTAGCCGAGGGCGTCGAGCAGCTCGCACGTCATGCGCACGGCGTCGCGTCGAGCGTGAACTCGAGGTGGAAGTCCTGGGTCATGTCGAAGTAGGCGGCCAGTTCCTCGCCGCGCACCAGTTCCATCACCATGTAGGCGGCGCCGTTTTCGTCGCCGAAGTCGTACAGGCCGACGATGTGCGGGTGGTTCAGGCGGGCGACGGCCTGCGCCTCGCGGATGAAGCGCGCGGAATACGACGCGCGCAGCTCCGGATCGGCATCGCAGGCGGTGGACATGACCTTGATCGCGACGCTGCGGTCCAGGCGCGGATCGAGGCCTTCGTAGACCTCGCCCATGGCGCCGCGTCCCAGCACCCGCACGATCTGGAACACTCGCCTAACTGCGTCGGTTGGTTCATGGCCGCAAGTGTAAATCAAATTGGTTTGGCAACAACAAAAATCGGCCGCCGCGTGGATGTGGCGCGACGTCGCGACAGGTTTAGACTCCATGTATGAACGACATCCGCTGCACCTGGGCCAACCCGGCCAATCCCGCGCCTACATCGCCTACCACGACCATGAATGGGGCGTACCGTGCCACGACGAGACGACGCTGTTCGAGATGCTCAACCTCGAGGGCGCGCAGGCCGGACTGTCGTGGGAAACGATCCTGAACAAGCGCGACAACTACCGCATCGCCTTCGACGGCTGGGATGCGGAAAAAATCGCGCGCTACGACGACGCCAAGGTGGCCGGCCTGCTGGCCGATCCGGGCATCGTGCGCAACCGCCTGAAGGTCGCGGCCGCCATCAACAACGCGAGGGCCTACCTGCGCCTGCGCGCGCGGACGGCCTCACGCTCGACGGCTACCTGTGGGCCTTCGTCGACGGCCGGCCGATCGTCAACGACTGGCCGGCAGGCAGCAGGCCGGCCCGCACCGACCTGTCCGACCGCATTTCGAAAGACCTGGCCAGGCGCGGTTTCAAGTTCGTCGGATCGACCATCGTCTATGCCTACATGCAGGGCATCGGCATGGTGGACGACCACGACCGCGCCTGCCTGTGCCGCCGCCGGAGGTGATGCCATGGACTATCGCGAAGGGTGGCACAACCCGGCCCGCTTCACCGTCTTCGATGCGCACTACGGCGACGGCGCCGCGCATCCGCGTCCTGACCGACGTCTGGCGCACCGATCCGCAGCGCTCGCCCACCCTGCACGTGATCGCCTTGTGCGACCACCTGCTGCCGGGCTTCCACCGCATGCCGCAGGCCGAGCCGGGCATGACGCTCGAGGACCTGCTCGAGCGCACCGCTCGACGACGCGCTCGCCCGGCTGACGGTCGCGCGTCGACGTATTCCGCCTGCACGACATCGAGCACGCCGGCACCGACTTCGCACGCCACGCGGCGCGCGTGGCGGCGCGCGATGCGCGCCTGCTCGCGCACGGTCTCACGCCGGCCCAGGTCGCCGCGCTGACGGCGCAGGGCTTCGTGTTCGATGCCGACGGGAGCCGTGCGCGCTTCGTGAGCCGCAAGCCGCGTCCGCCGCTGCAGCCGGTCCCCGAGCGGCGCGTCATCGTGCTCGGCGCCGGCATCAGGTGCTGGATCATAGGACTGACTGCCTCCGT
>NZ_CDRNIL010000015.1:0-3525 GCF_977014125.1 Massilia phosphatilytica | reverse complement strand
TGTAACCTACTCGTTCAGTTACGTATTGCTAAGGTTAAAACGGAGGAGTTAGTTGGATGATCCAGCACCTGGTCAAACCATCCAGTCCATGGGCTTCGAGTTCGCTGATGGCAATCGCCAGGATGCGTTCTTTGGTTGTCATGTATACACCGTATACTAAAAATAGTCATCAGGCAAGCACGCCTTTGGGCGGCACCGTATGTGTGCAAGTTGAATTTTTCCCGAACCGGCTGTACTGTCGGATGGAAGGGGCGTCCGACTAGTAGGGGCGAGCAATGTATCGCAGACTAATAACGTACTTGCGAGCACGCGTCGCGACAGCACGCCACGCGCGTGCCGGGGGGCTTGCGTTCTGGAAGCAGCATATCTGGCGCCTGCTTGCCTGGCCGATGGGCGCGCTGGTCGTGCTGGGGCTCGGCTGGATCGTCCTGTTCCAGCAACTGGAAGCGGAGCGCAGGCAGCTCGAATTCAAGACGCTGCAGGACGCGCAGGTCCTCGCCAACGGCTACGCCGAGCGGATCGGGCGCGAGATCGACACGATCGAACAGACCGCCCGGTTCGTGAAATACGACTGGGAGTCGCGGCAGGGCGACGTCCACCTCGGCTATGCGGACGAGCAGGGGTTGCTGCTCCCATCGTCGCGCCTGGTCGTGGCGCTGATCGATGCCGAGGGCAGGGTGCTGACGTCCAGTGCGCCGACGACGATGTCGCCCGCCGCGGCCGCCTACATCCTGCCCCGGGTGCAAAGCGGCATGCCGGTCAATTTTTTCGTGGACAAGGTGGCGATCGAGGGACGCGGCGGGCCCCGGCACCGCCTGCTCTTCGCCTGGGAATTGTCGGACCGGGATGGCAAGTTCGCGGCCGCGGTCGTCGTCGCGGTCGATCCCGCGTACTTCACGATGGGCGATGCCGATCCGGTCTTCCGCCAGGACGGCCTGCTGGCCATCGTCGGCGACGACGGGCTGACGCGGGCGCTGCGCTCGGAGGGCCCGGCGGGCACCACCCGCCGGCCGGCGTTCGTCCATGCGCCGGCGCTGGGGATGGCGGCCGGCAGTGCACTGGTCGACGGCGCGGCGTGGTTCGGCGACGGCCGGCCCCGCTTCGTCGGCTGGCAACACATCGATCGGCGCGGCGTCAACGCGGTGGTGGGACTCGACCACGAGACCATCCTCGCCCCGTGGTATGCGATGCGCCGCGCGTGGACGAACAGCGCGTTGCTGGGCACTGCGACGATCGCGTGCTGTTCGCGCTGCTCGCGACGACCAATTCGCTGCGCCTGGCGCGCCGCGACCGCGAGCTACGCGTGATCCGCGAGACATACCGGATGGCCACCGAGGCCAGCAACGAGGGCTTCTACATGCTGCGCCCTCAATGGGACGAATGGGGCGGGATCGAGGACTTCGAGGTGATCGATCGCAACCGGCGCGCCGCGGAACTGGCCGCGCGCGACCGCCGGGACCTGATCGGCAAGACAGTCACCGACCTGTATGAAGGCGACACCATGGAAATGCGCATGGACAGCCTGCGGCGCGCGATGGAAAGCGGCTACAACGAGGTGACGCTGGGACGCCCGCAGGACGACTTTCCGGCCAGGTGGGTGCACCTCAAAATGTTCCGCTACGGCGACAACCTCGCCGTCTCGGCCCGCGACGTCACGGAAGAACGCGCGCACGCCGATGAGCTGCTACGGCGCAGCAACGAAGACCCGCTTACCCGCCTGCCCAACCGCTACTGGGTCGAAGGCCACTTGCGCGAAGCCATTGCCCGGGCCGAGCGGGAGCACACCATGTTTGCCCTGCTGTTCATCGACCTGGACGGCTTCAAGGCGATCAACGATACCTGGGGCCATGCCGCCGGCGACGAACTGCTGCGCACGGCCGCGCAGCGGCTCAAGGAAGCCGTCCGTCCGCACGACTGCGTGACCCGGTTCGGCGGCGACGAGTTCGTGGTCGTGATCGAAAAGGTCGCCGACGCCTTCGATGCGGCCCAGGCGAGCGAACGCATCCAGCGCGCCTTCCGCCGGATCATCCGGATGTCCTACGGCGAGTACGTGCTCGGCGCCTCGATCGGCATCAGCCTGTTCCCCACCGACGGCACGGAGCCGCGCGCGCTGCTGCAGAACGCCGACGTCGCGATGTATTCGGCGAAGACAAACGAGCGCGGCAGCTATCGCTTCTTCGACGGCAAGTTCCACGACCAGTTGAAGGCCCGCCTCGAACGCATCCGCGAACTGCGCCATGCGCTGGCGGACGACCAGTTCGTCATGTACTACGAGCCGCGCGTGGACCTGGCGGACGGCTCGATCACGAGCCTGGAGGCGCTCGTGCGCTGGATCCACCCGACGCGGGGCGTCGTTTCTCCGGCCGAGTTCGTTCCGCTCGTCGAAGAGACCGGACTGGTGCTCAAGCTCGGCGACCTCGTGATCGACAAGGTCTGCGCCCAGCTGGCGCTGTGGGCGAAGAACGGCAACAAGCTGGTGCCCGTATCGATCAATATCTCGCCGCGCCAGTTCAACGATACCGACGTCGCGCAGACGTTGCGCCGGGCGCTGGAGCTGCATGCGGTCGACCCACGCCTGGTCGAGGTCGAGCTGACCGAGTCGTCGGTGATGAACGAGACGGCCTCCGTCCTCGGCGCGATCCAGGCGATCCGCCAGACCGGGATCAAGGTGCTGCTGGACGACTTCGGCACCGGGTATTCGTCGCTGTCGCAGCTGTACAAGCTGAATTTCGACGGGCTCAAGATCGACCGCGCTTTCATCGTCCAGCTCGGCAAGACGGAGGGCGGGATCGTGATCGTCAGGGCGATCGTCACGATGGCGCGCGCGCTCGCGATGCGGGTGGTGGCGGAAGGCGTCGAAACGATGGAACAGGTCGACATGCTGCGCGCGCTGGATTGCGGACGAGATCCAGGGCTACTTGATTTCGAAGGCGATGCCGCCGTCGGCGTTGCAGCCGGTGGCGCGCAATTTCGTGTTAATGGAGGCGGACTGCTAGAACGCAAAAAGCCCACGCACCGAAATGCGTGGGCTTCCTGGTGATTCTGGTAGGCCGTGCGGGGCGCGAAGCTGCGACCAACGGATTAAAAGTCGCTCGAGTCGGCACAGCCAACCTTTATTAATCAGTGATTTGCAACGCTTGCCGGGTGCGCTAAGCAGTCACACCGAAGGGGCGGGACGGTAACTTCTAAACATTTTTTAGCGATAAAAAAGTTTGTCTCATTAAAGGCATACGTTACATTGCGTGACTAATTTTGCCTCTCATTGTGGAAAGATGCGAGTTCAACCCGATGTCTGTACAAGCGGAGAACTCATGATCTACAGTGTTCTGCCTACTCCAGGGCTCAAAGCCGGCAGGAATGACTTGCGACCTGGCGATGGTATCTATCGTTCGCGATGCGCGTTGGCCGGGGCAGGTGCTTTTTTACTCTTGTTAACAAGTGCATCGGCGCTTGCACAGGATGCAGGCATCTACCAGGAGCAGGATCATCCAACTAACTCCTCCGTTTTAACCTTAGCAATACGTA
>NZ_CDRNIL010000014.1:0-4376 GCF_977014125.1 Massilia phosphatilytica | reverse complement strand
TGCTTGCCCTGTTCTTCGTTCAGTTACGTATTGCTAAGGTTAAAACGGAGGAGTTAGTTGGATGATCCAGCGCCTGTACAACATTGCCGTCTCAGGCGCCGGTCGCCACGCGGTCGCGCCCATGCTCCTTGGCGCGGTACAGCGCCTTGTCGGCCGCCCAGAACAGCGCCTCGGCATCCTGGGCGTGGACGGGATAGGCGGCCACGCCGAACGACGCCGTGATCCGCTCCGGCCCTTCCCCCTCGGCGGTCGGCCTGATGCTGCCCAGCGCGATGCGGATCGCCTCCGCGCGCGCGCTCGCGTCGATGGCCGTGCATTCCGGGAGGAGCAGGACCATCTCCTCGCCGCCGTAGCGGCAGGCGATGTCGCCTTCGCGGATCCCGAGGCGCAGTTGCTGGGCGATGGTGCGCAGCACGGCGTCGCCGACGGCGTGCCCGAACTCGTCGTTGACACGCTTGAAATGGTCGATGTCGACGAGTACGAGGCTCACGGGCACCTCCTTGCGCCGCGCCCGCGCCAGCTCGCGTTTCAGGGCGGCGTCGAAGTGGCGCCGGTTGAACAGGCCGGTGAGCGGATCGAGCACCGATTGCCGGCGCAGCGTTTCGCGCAGGCGCGCGTTCCCGAGCGCCAGCGCGAGCTGCTCCGCGACCGTCACCGCCAGGCGCTCCTGCTCTTCCTGCTCCGGACCGCACGCCAGTCCCTCGACGTGCAGCATGCCGACCAGTTCATCGTGCGTGACGAGCGGGATGCACAGGCGCCCCGCCGTCTCGTCCGCCGGCGCGCGGTAGTGGGCGCAGGCCGGATCGTCGTAGCCGGCGGTCCGGTAACGCGCGCGGTGGCGCAGCGCCGCAGCACGACTCGATGTCGATGGCCAGAGGCTGGTCGGACGGCGTGCCCCACTGCGCATGGCGGTCCAGCATGTTGGCGTCGTCGTCGCGCAGCAGGAACAGCGTGCCCGCCACGCCGGGCAGCAGTTTCGGCATGGTGCGTGCGATCACCGGGCCGACGTCCGGGATCGACGGGACGGCCTCCACGGCGCGCAGCAGTTCCGCGACCAGTTTCAGTTCGCGGTTGTGGCGCGTCGTCAGGGCGACCGCCTCCGTGAGCTGGCCGGCCTGCATCTCCAGCTGCGCGGCGGCGGCGCGGCGCGCGCGCAGCATGCGCATCACGATCAGCAGCAGCGCGCCCAGCACGAGGATATTGCAGGCGGTGGCGGCGAGGCTCACGGTGAACGACCGCCCGGAGCGGTCCAGCAGGTCGACCCGCAGCGCGTCGCGCCTGGCCTTGCCGCGCGCATCTACCGCCGCGACGAGCTGGCGCAGCTCGTCCATGTACTGCTTGCCGCGCAGCGAGCTGACCACGCGCTCGGTCGCGGCGAAACCGGCGCGGCGGCGCAGCACGATGGTTTCGTCGAGTTCGGCCATTTTGAGTTCCGCCAGGCGCGCGATGCGCCACGCGCTGGCCCGTTCGGCATCCGTGCGCGCCAGCTCCTTGGCGTCGTGCAGGGCCGAGGGCAGCGTGCGCCGGGCCCGCTCATACGGTTCGAGGAAGGCGTCATTGCCGGTGATGATGAAGCCGCGCTGCGCCGTCTCGGCATCGCACATGCTGGTCAGGATGTCATCGATGCGCTGCTGCGCGAGCTGGTCGGCGCGCGTCTGCGCCAGCAGGACGTTGACGGAGCGGTTCAGCCAGAACGGCACCGCCGCCACCAGCACCATGACGGTGAAGACGGCCAGGACGACGAATCTGAGATGTTTTGCGCTGCGCATGGGATGTCGGTCGGAATGTCATTGCTATGAGGCAAGGCAAAATAGCACAGATTACCTGGCGCACGGTTGAAATGGACGACGCCGGCCGCCCGGATCGTGTTTTTGTCTACGCCGCCTGGACGTGGCGCGGCAGATGCAGGATCGCTTCCGCGTTCGAGCTGGAAAAGCACCGGTCGGCCGCTTCCAGCAACGGCAGCCAGGCATACTGCAGGTGTTCGCGCGGCGCGAGGGTGATCGCGATGTCGCGGGGGACGCAGACGGAGAACACGTGCTCGGTGTTGTGGGTGACGCCGGGCGCGTAGCGGTGGCGCCAGGTCTGATAAATCTCGTAGATGTTGGACAGGTGCCAGTCCTTGAGGACGATGCGCTCGCCGTCGGCGACGATGCCGGTTTCCTCGAACAGTTCGCGGGTGGCCGTTGCCAGCAGCGGTTCGTCGGGGTGGTCGAGGGAGCCGGTGACGGATTGCCAGAAGCCGGGACGGTCGGCGCGTTCGATCAGCAGCACCTCCAGGTCGGCGGTGTGGATGACGACGAGGACGGATTCGGGGATTTTATGCGTCATAACGCCATTGTAGCGCCACATGAAAAGCGTCGTCCCCGCGAAGGCGGGGACCCAAGTTTTACGCGCAGTCGAAACGCACGCAGGATTGGATCCCCGCCTGCGCGGGGACGACGGGTTCAAACGGCAGCGCCGGTTTTGCTTACGCGACCTTCGGCTCGTTGCGCAGACGGATATGCAGCTCTTTCAGCTGCTTCTCGTCGACTTCCGACGGCGCGTTGGTCAGGAGGTCCTGTGCGCGCTGGGTCTTCGGGAACGCGATCACGTCGCGGATCGACTCGGAACCCGTCATCAGCGTGATCAGGCGGTCCAGGCCGAACGCCAGGCCGCCGTGCGGCGGGGCGCCGTACTGCAGGGCGTCGAGCAGGAAGCCGAACTTCAGCTGCGCTTCTTCCGCATCGATCTTCAGCGCGCGGAATACCTTGCTCTGGACTTCCTCGCGGTGGATACGGATCGAGCCGCCGCCCAGTTCCCAGCCGTTCAGCACCATGTCGTAGGCCTTGGCGATGCAGGCGCCCGGGTTCGTCTCGAGCATGTCCTCGTGGCCGTCCTTCGGCGCGGTGAACGGGTGGTGCGTCGCGTTCCAGCGGTCGCCTTCCTCGTCGTACTCGAACATCGGGAAGTCGATGACCCACAGCGGCGCCCACACTTCTTCGAACAGGCCGGCCTTCTTGGCGAATTCCGAGTGGCCGATCTTCACGCGCAGCGCGCCCATCGAGTCATTCACGACCTTTGCCTTGTCGGCGCCGAAGAAGATCAGGTCGCCGTCCTGTGCGCCGGTCAGTTCCAGCACCTTGGCCAGCACGTCGTCCGAGAGGTTCTTGACGATCGGCGATTGCAGGCCGTCGCGGCCCTTGGCCTTCTCGTTGACCTTGATGTAGGCGAGGCCCTTGGCGCCGTAGATGCCGACGAATTGCGTGTACGCGTCGATTTCCGAACGCGGCATCGAACCACCCTGCGGCACGCGCAGGCCGATGACACGGCCGCCCGCCATGTTGGCGGCGTTGTTGAAGACCTTGAATTCGACGGTCTTCATCAGCTCCGTCAGTTCGGTGAACTGCAGTTTTACCCGCATATCGGGCTTGTCCGAACCGTAGAGGCCCATGGCGGTGGCGAAGTCCATCACCGGGAACGGGTTAGGCAGGTCGATGCCGGCGGCGTTCTTGAAGACCACGCGCATCATGTCCTCGAACAGGTCACGGATTTCCTGCTCGGTCAGGAACGACGTCTCGCAGTCGATCTGGGTGAATTCCGGCTGGCGGTCGGCGCGCAGGTCTTCGTCGCGGAAGCACTTGGTGATTTGGTAGTAGCGGTCGAAGTTGGCGACCATCAGCAGCTGCTTGAACAGCTGCGGCGACTGCGGCAGCGCGAAGAAGTTGCCCGGGTTGACGCGCGACGGCACCAGGTAGTCGCGCGCCGCCTTCCGGCGTGGACTTGGTCAGCATCGGGGTCTCGATGTCGATGAAGCCCAGGTTGTCCAGGTACTTGCGCACTTCCATCGACACTTTGTAACGCAGGCGCAGGTTGTGCTGCATCTGCTGGCGGCGCAGGTCGAGCACGCGGTGCGTCAGGCGCGTCGTTTCCGACAGGTTGTCGTCGTCCAGCTGGAACGGCACCGGCACGGACGCGTTCAGCACTTCCAGCTTGGTGGTGTTGATCTCGATCTTGCCCGACTTCAGGTTGGCGTTGGCGGTGCCCTCCAGGCGGTTCACGACGGTGCCCGTCACGCGCAGGCAGTACTCGTTACGTACGTGCTCGGCGACCTTGAAGACGTCGGCATTGTCGGGGTGGCAGACGACCTGCACGAGGCCCTCGCGGTCGCGCAGGTCGATGAAGATCACCCCGCCGTGGTCGCGGCGGCGGTGCACCCAGCCGCACAGGCTGACGGTTTGGCCCAGCAGCTCTTCGGTCACGAGGCCGCAGTAGTGAGTACGCATGGAGGACAGAGCTTTCGATCCTGGTTGGTTGATTCGGTGGGCCCGCCAGGTGCTGGATCATCCAACTAACTCCTCCGTTGGCTGTGAAGACGTAACTGAACGAGTACAGGA
>NZ_CDRNIL010000013.1:0-3851 GCF_977014125.1 Massilia phosphatilytica | reverse complement strand
TGGCGCGCAACCGCCTCAACCTGCACGAACGGCCCGTCGCGGCGCACGTGCTGTCGCTGGTGCCGGAGACGCTTTAAAACAAATCCATCTGCGCAGCCGCCGCGCTGGCCGGCCTGACGACCGTTTTCGGCACCACCAGCGGGCGCCGGAACTGCGACGGATCGCAGGTATTGAACCGGCTCATGCGGCCTTCCAGCCCCAGGCGCTTGACGGCCTTCGTGAAGCGCTGGCGGATCAGGTCGGCCCAGATGCCCTCGCCCGTCATGCGCTTGCTGAAATCGCTGTCGTAGTCCTTGCCGCCGCGCATGTCGCGGATGCGGTTCATCACGCGCTGGGCGCGGTCGGGGAAGTGGGCGTGCAGCCATTGCTGGAACAGCGGGTTCACTTCCCACGGCATGCGCAGCACCGTGTAGTGGGCGCCGACGGCGCCGGCATCCTTCGCGGCTTCGAGGATGCGCTCGATTTCCGGCTCCGTGACGAACGGGATGATCGGCGCGACGCTCACGCTGACGGGGATGCCGGCCTCCGTCAGGGTGCGGATCGCGCGCAGGCGGCGCGCGGGCGCGGCCGCGCGCGGCTCGAGCGTGCGCGAGATCTCGCCGTCCAGCGTCGTCAAGGTGATGGCGGCGCAGGCCAGGCCCTTCGCGGCCATCGGCGCGATCAGGTCGATGTCGCGTTCGATCAGCGCCGACTTGGTGATCAGGCCGTACGGATGCTGGCATTCGGACAGCACTTCCAGCACCTCGCGCGTGAGGCGGCGCTCGCGTTCGCAGGGCTGGTACGCGTCCGTGTTGAGCGCCGATGGCGATGTTTTCCGGGATGTAGCCCGGACGCGCCAGCTCGCGCCGCAGCAGGTCGGCCGCGTTCACCTTGGCGAAGATGCGGCTTTCGAAATCGAGGCCCGGCGACAGCCCCAGATACGCGTGCGTGGGCCGCGCGAAGCGGTAGATGCAGCCGTGCTCGCAGCCGCGGTACGGGTTCAGCGACACGCTGAACGGGATGTCCGGCGACGTGTTGCGGCTGAGGATCGATTTCGCGATCTCGTCCGTGACGATCGTCTTGAGGGGCGCCGGCGCCTCGTCCCGATCCCGGCACGGTCCAGCCGTCGTCGAAACGCTCGCGGCCGTTCACTTCGTAGCGGCCCTGGATGTTGGTGACGGCGCCGCGGCCTTTCGTGGGCCCGTTGATGGGCACGACCTCGGCGGACTTTTGCGGGAACGGCAACACCACCTGGCTGACCGCCCGACTTGCGTTTGCTTTGACCCGATTCACGCGGCGCTCCTTAAGATGCTGTATGTTTATACAGTATAGTACGCCGATCTCAGGAAGGGTTCAAGCGCGAAAAAGAGCAGCTTGTTGTTGCACAAAACCGTCAAACGCCTGCAGCAGAGGCCGGTATGCGGCGGCGTCGCCCTCCAGCTGGGCCAGGGCCAGCGCGGCCGCTTCCAGCACGTCGACAGCTGGTGCGCCGCGTGCGCCTTGCGAATCCGATAAGCCGACGCGGGCACGTCGTGCAGCGCGAGGCGCGGCAGGCGCTGCAGTTCGGGATTTACGTACAGCATCTTGCGGCTCTTGCGCCAGGTGGCGTCCAGCACGACGAGGCGCAGCCGCTCCGGTCGCGCCATCGATACCGGATCGGGCACGGGTGCGGCCGCCTCGCCCGGCGTCCCGGGATACAGCAGCAACGGCACGCGCCCGCCTTCGTGCAGCAGCGCGTGCAGCACCGCAGGGTCGAACGCCTCGCCGACGTCGAGCCGGCTGCCGCCCAGGCACAGGTGCAGCAGGCGCGCGCTGTTCTTGGCGTTGCGCACCTCGAGCGGGTGTTGCAGGATCAGCAGGTCGGCGCGGCTGGACAGCGGCCGCACCCAGCGGCAGATGCAGGCGCTCTGCGCGCGCAGGCAGGCGGCGCAGGTCGCGCGCCGCGGCGGTGATGGGAGATTCGTCATGGGCGGCGAGGATTGTAGCGCCAATCCCGCGCCGCCATGCCGTCACGCCGTCACTGGCTGCCCATGCGCTGCCCCACGTGGGGCGCGTCGGCCGGCTCGGCCGGCGCATCCGGCCGCAAGGACTTGAGCGCGCGGCTCCACGCCACCACCTGGTCGAGCATGGCGTCGACGGCCTGCTCGTGATGCGCGGCCGGGTTGAACGTCGCATGATTCTCGAAGTCGGTGCGCAGCGACAGCATCACGTGCGCGCGCACGTCGGCGACCATCAGCTCCCCCATCACCAGGCGCAGGCTCTCGATGGCGCGCGAGCCGCCCGCGCTGCCGTAGCCCACGAAGCCGGCGGCCTTGTTGTTCCACTCCTTGTACAGGAAGTCGATCGCGTTCTTCAGCGCGCCGGACGTGCCGTGGTTGTACTCGGGCGTGACGAAGACATAACCGTCGAAGCCGGCGATGGCGGCGGCCCAGGCCTTCGTGTGCGGGTGCGCATACCGGCCCTGGGACGGCGGCACCGGCTCGTCCAGCAGCGGCAGGTCGAAGTCCTGGATGTCGACCAGTTCGAACACGGCGTCGGCGCGCATGCCGGCGATGTCCAGCACCCAACGCGCCACGTCCGGCGCCTTGCGGCCGGGCCGGGTGCTCCCGACGATGATCCCGATCTTGATCATGCTTCTCCTCCTTCGTGGTTATTTGACCGATTCCAGCGGCGCCCAGCCGCCGCCCAGCGCGCGGTACAGGTCGACGTGGGCCTGCAGCCAGGCGGCGCGCAGCTGCAGCACGCCGGTCTCGGCGCTGAACGCGTTGCGCTGGGCATCCAGCTCCTCCAGGTACGACGAATAGCCGTTGCGGTAGCGGTTGTGGGCGATGCGCAGCACTTCCTTCGTCGCCACCCGGCGCGCCTCGGCCTCGTCCAGCTGCTCGCGCAGGCGCTGCACGGCGCTCAGGGCGTTCTCGGTGTCGGCGAAGGCGCTGCGCACAGCGGCCTCGTACGCGAACACGGCGCGGTCGCGCAGCGATGCCGAGATGTCGGCCTGGGCGCGCAGCCGGCCCGCGTCGAACAGCGGCGCGAGGACGCTGCCGCCCACGCTCCACAACGCGGTCGGCGACGACAGCAAGGTCGGCAGGTCGTGCGCATACGCGCCCAGCGACGCCGTCAGCCGCAGCGACGGCAGCATCTGGTCGCGCGCCGCCGCGAGACTGGCGTCGGCCGCCGCGACCGCGCGCTCGGCGGAGGCGACGTCCGGCCGGCGCCGCAGCAGGTCGGACGGCAGGCCGGGCCGGATCGCCGGCGCGGTCAGGCGGGCCAGGTCCGCGCCCCGCTCGACCGGGCCCGGATTGGCGCCGGCCAGGATGTCGAGGGCGTTCTCCTGCTGCGTGATCGCCCGTTCCAGCTGGGGCACGACGGCGGCCGTCGCGCGGTATTCCGCCTCCGCCTGCGCCAGTTCGAGGCGCGAGCTGTAGCCCACCTCGAACTGCCGCCGCGCCAGGTCCAGCGACCGTTGGCGCGACGCCAGCGTGGCGCGCGCGAGGGCCAGCTGGGCGTCCAGCCCGCGCAGGTTCAGGTAGCCGGACGCCGCGTTCGCCGCCACCGACAGCGCCGTCGCGTCGGCCGCCGCCTGCTGCGCCGCGTAGTCCTGGCGCGCCGCCTCGGTCGCATTGGCCAGGCGGCCGAACGGATCGAGTTCGTAGGCGGCCTGGAAGCTGCCCTGCATGGCGGTGGACTCGATGGGCGTGCCGAACGGACCGATCGCGCGCGCGCGCCGGCGAGAAACCGGCCGACAGCGTCGGCTCCCGGGCCGCTCATGCGCCAGCCTGGATGCGCGCCCGGTATTCGCGCAGCCGCGCCTGCGCCGTGCGCACGTCGTTGTTGCGTGCCAGGGCCAGCGCCACGAGGCGGTCGAGCGCCAG
>NZ_CDRNIL010000012.1:0-6452 GCF_977014125.1 Massilia phosphatilytica | reverse complement strand
TGTTGGTGGTCAACTGGTTCGGTTGGTCTTGCTCGCAGCCGACCGCGAAGGTGTCGCTTCTGGATGATCCAGCACCTGATCGGCTTCGAGAAGGCCGGCATCTTCCGTCCGGGCAGGCCGGCGATCTGCAGCGATCCGCTGCCGCCGCAATCGCTGATCGACCACGCGCACACCATCGGCGCCGATCTGTGGCTGCTGGGCCGCGACTTCAACTACCAGGGCGACAAGCAGCAGTGGGCCTACGGCGGCCGCAACCAGCGCCGCAATTCGCTCGCGTATCCGGCGCTGCGCGGCGCCGACGGCCGAGCTGCTGAACGCGGCGGCCGCGCTGGCGGCGCTGGAAGCGCTGCGCAACGAGCTGCCGGTGGGCGCGCGGCGAGGTCGCGCACGGGCCTCGCGCTGGTCGAGCTGCCGGGCCGCTTCCAGGTGCTGGCGGGCCGTCCGACGACGATCCTCGACGTCGCCCACAACCCGCACGCGGCGGCGACCTTCGGCGCCAGAGCCTGAGCAACATGGGGTTCCACCGGTTTACCTACGGCAGTGCTCGGCGTCATCCAGGACAAGGACATCGACGCCGTCGTCGCCCACATGGCGCCATACGTCGACCACTGGTGCGTGGCGGCGCTGCCGTCGCCCCGTTCGGCCGACCCGGCCGTGCTGGCCGCGAAGCTCGAAGCGTTCCGGCCGGCGGATGCCAGGGACGGCGAATTTTCCGTCAAAACGTTCGCGAATCCGGCGGAGGCATTCGCAGATGCAACGAGCCGGGCCGGACAGGATGATAGAATAGTGGTCTTTGGCTCGTTCTACACCGTGGCTGGCGTGATGGCGGCCCGTAAATCCTCTCTTCATTGACGTGACACCGCATGGGCTTGTTCTCCCGTAAAAGCAAGCAGGACCGCCTCACCGAGGACAGTGGCCGCTTCTACAGCAAGGATGACGACGCCGCGATCGGCGAGCGCGCCCGCGCCAAGCGTGCGAGCAATGCCGGCGGGGGCGCGTCGCGCCGTCCCGGCGTCGACCCCATGCTGCCCGAAAAGAAGCGCGCCCGGCGCCGTCTCGTCGGCGCCATCGCGCTGGCGCTGGCCGCCGCCGTCGGCCTGCCGATGCTGCTCGATTCCGAACCCAAGCCCCTCGCCGGCGACATCGCGATCCAGATCCCCGCGAAGGACAAGGCGGCGCCGCTGCCCGTGCCTGCCGCCGATAAGCCCGTGTCCGCCGCCGACAGCGTCGACAAGGGCGAGGAAGTGGTCGACGCGCCACCCCCGACGCCTGCTCCAAAAGCGCCGGCCGCCGTCGCCGCCGCCAAGCCGGAGAGCGCCGCCGCCGTGACCGCACCGAAGCCGGAACCCAAGGTCGAGCACAAGCCGGAAGCCAGGCCCGAGCCCGCGAAACCCGAGCACAAGGACGCGAAAGCCGAGGCGCGCCTCGCCGAGAAGGAGAAGGCGGAACGGGACAAGGCGGAGCACGACAAGGCCGAACACGACAGGGCCGAGCGCCTCGCGCGCGAAGCCCGCGCCGAGAAGGAAAAGCCGGCCAAGTCGCATGACGACGCGGCCCGCGCCATGGCGATCCTGGAAGGCAAGCAGGCCGAGAAGGCCGCCGAGAAGGACAAGGCGGCCGAGTCCGGATCGCAGAAATTCGTGCTGCAGGTCGCGGCACTGTCGAGCCAGGAAAAGGCGGCCGAAGTGCAGGCCCGGTTGCGCGAAGCGGGCATCTCGTCGTACACGCAAAAGACGAACACGCCGGCCGGCGAACTGATCCGCGTACGGGTCGGCCCCCTGAACAAGGAAGATGCCGAGAAAGTCCGCGCCGAACTGGGCCGCCTGGGCATGTCCGGTGCCATCAGCCCGGTCTGACGCCGAACCTGTCCGAAACCGATGATGACTGCAAAAGCCGCGCCGTGACGATTTTCGACTACGTGGTCTTGTTCATCCTGGCGTCGTCGGTCGTCATCAGCACCATGCGCGGCCTGGTCAAGGAAATCCTGTCGCTGCTCGGCTGGGTGGCGGCCTTCATCGTCGCCAACGCCTTCGGCGCGAAGCTGGCGCCCATGCTACCATCCGTGATTCCGGGCGAAGCCTTGCGGCTGATCGTCGCCTTCATTGCATTGTTCCTCGGCGTGCGCGTGCTGATGGGCCTGTTGGCCCTCGCGATCGGCGCATTGATCGAGGCCTCCGGCCTGAGCCTGGCCGACCGCGGCCTCGGCGGCCTGTTCGGGTTGGGCCGGGGCATTGTAATCGTGCTGGCCGGCGTCATATTGTGCGGGATGACTTCCATTCCCCAACAGGCTTTCTGGAAAGACGCGCTGCTCTCGCCCATGGCGGAAACCGGAGCGCGCACGGTCAAGCCTTTCTTGCCCGCTGCCTTCGCGCAGCACGTACAGTTTTGAACACTTCTTCACGGTATTAGGAGCACACCATGTGTGGCATCGTCGGCGTCGTCTCGCAAGCCCCCGTCAACCAGCTGTTGTATGACGCATTGCTGCTGCTGCAGCATCGCGGCCAGGATGCGGCGGGGATTGCAACCAATCACAGCAGCATGTTCTCGATGTACAAGGCCAACGGCCTCGTGCGTGACGTTTTCCGCACGCGCAACATGCGTTCGCTGCAAGGCAATTCCGGCATCGGCCACTGCCGCTATCCGACGGCCGGCTCGTCCAGCGAAGAGGAAGCGCAGCCGTTCTACGTGAATGCCCCGTTCGGCATCACCCTGGCGCACAACGGTAACCTGACCAACCAGGAACAGCTGAAGGAAGAACTGTTCCGCAACGACCGCCGCCACGTCAACACGAACTCCGATTCGGAAGTCCTGCTGAACGTGCTCGCCCACGAAATCGCCCAGGCCGCCGACGGCTTCACGCTGGCGCCGGATGCCGTGTTCAAGGCCGTCGCGCACGTGCATCGCCGCGTGCGCGGCGCGTATGCCGTCATCGCGCAGATCGCCGGCCACGGCCTGCTCGCATTCCGCGATCCGTTCGGCATCCGCCCGCTGTGCCTCGGCATCAACGAGACCGAGAACGGTCCCGAATACCTGCTCGCCAGCGAATCCGTCGCCCTCGAAGGACTGGGCTTCCGCTTCGTGCGCGACGTCGCGCCGGGCGAAGCCGTCTGGGTCGACGCCGACAGCCAGCTGCACACGCGCCAGTGCGCCGAGAGATCCCTCGCTGAATCCGTGCGCGTTCGAATACGTGTACCTGGCCCGTCCCGACTCCGTGATCGACGGCGCGTCCGTGTACGCGACCCGCCTGCGCATGGGCGAATACCTGGCCGAGAAGATCCGCAAGGAGATCCCGGTCGAAGAGATCGACGTCGTGATGCCGATCCCGGATTCGTCGCGCCCGGCCGCCATCCAGCTCGCGCTGAAGCTGGGCGTCGAATACCGCGAAGGCTTCATCAAGAACCGCTACATCGGCCGCACGTTCATCATGCCGGGCCAGACGATGCGCCGGAAGTCCGTGCGCCAGAAGCTGAACGCGATCGCGTCCGAGTTCAAGGACAAGAACGTGCTGCTCGTCGACGACTCCATCGTGCGCGGCACGACGAGCCGCGAGATCGTGCAGATGGCGCGTGAATCGGGCGCCCGCAAGGTCTTCTTCGCGTCGGCCGCGCCGCCGGTGCTGTACCCGAACGTGTACGGCATCGACATGCCGACGCGCGACGAGCTGATCGCCCACGGCCGCACCGTCGAGGAAGTGTGCCGCGAGATCACGGCCGACCGCCTCGTGTACCAGGACCTGGACGCGCTGCGCAAGTCGATTTCAGGACGTCAATCCGGCCCTGACGAACGTGGAAGCGTCGTGCTTCGACGGCGTGTACGTGACGGGCGACGTGAGCGCCGGCCTGTCTCG
This sequence comes from Massilia phosphatilytica, assembly GCF_977014125.1. Taxonomy (NCBI): domain Bacteria; kingdom Pseudomonadati; phylum Pseudomonadota; class Betaproteobacteria; order Burkholderiales; family Oxalobacteraceae; genus Massilia; species Massilia phosphatilytica. The sequence goes on along the minus strand of NZ_CDRNIL010000012.1, from coordinate 2,605 downwards.
ACCAGCTCGAGAGCGTGCGCCACAAGTCGTCCGGCGAATCGTCGGACGACATCGTGCGCACGCAGCTGAACCTGAATCCGCCCGTCGCAGCCGAATAATCCGGGTTTGTTATTGAGGATGGGTGGGCACGCCGTGCCCACGCGTGACGTTCGCATCATGTTGCCTTCCGCGTGGGCACGGGTGTGCCCACCCTACGATGGGCCCATCATTTACCACCGCGCCGAACAAGACCATGAGCGACAAACCAAACTACGGCTTCACCACCACCGTCCTGCACAACGATCGCAGCAAGCCGATCGAACACAACTCCCTGCACAAGCCGATCCACACGTCGGTCGCCTTCGGCTACACCGGACGCGCGCCAGCTGGCCTCGGTCTTCCAGGGCAAGGAACCGGGCTTCCGCTACGGCCGCCAGGGCAACCCGACCGTCGCCGCGCTGGAAGACAAGATCAGCAAGATGGAAGACGGCACCGCCAGCCTGTGCTTCGCCACCGGCATGGCCGCCATCGGCGCGCTCGCGCAGGCGCTCCTGCGCGCGGGCGACCACGTCGTGTCGTCGTCGTTCCTGTTCGGGAATACCAACAGCCTGTGGAACACCGTGGCGGCGCAGGGCACGGAAGTGTCGTTCGTCGATGCGACCGACGTCGCCAACGTCGAAGCGGCACTGAAGCCGAATACGCGCATCGTGTTCGTCGAAACCATCGCCAATCCGCGCACGCAGATCGCGGATCTCGCCCGCATCGGTGAACTGTGCCGCGCGCGCGGCATCCTGTACGTCGTCGACAACACGATGACGACGCCCTACCTGTTCCGTCCGAAAGCCGTCGGCGCGGGCCTCGTCGTGAACGCGCTGACCAAGTCGATCGGCGGCCACGGCATGGCGCTGGGCGGCGCACTGACGGACACCGGCGTGTTCGACTGGAGCGCCTACCCGAACATCGCCGACAACTTCCGCCGCCAGCCGCCGGCCGCGCAGGGCATGGCCCAGCTGCGGGCGAAGGCGCTGCGCGACTTCGGCGCGTCGCTGGCACCGGAAGCGGCGCACCATATCGCGGTCGGCGCCGAGACGCTCGCCCTGCGCATGGACCGCACCTGCGCGAACGCGCTGGCGCTGGCGACGATGCTGGAAGCCGACGATCGCGTGGCCGCCGTCCACTACCCGGGCCTGCCATCGCATCCGCAGCACAAGCTGGCGTCCGAACAGTTCCGCGCTTACGGCTCGCTGTTCAGCTTCGAGCTGAAGGACGGGATCGACTGCTTCGACTACCTGAACCGCCTCGAGGTCGGCATCCCCGCCAGCAACCTGGGCGACACGCGCACGCTCGTCATCCCCGTCGCGCACACGATCTTCTTCGAGATGGGACCGGAGCGCCGCGCCAGCATGGGCATCGCGGAATCGCTGATCCGCGTGTCGGTGGGCATCGAGGACACGGACGACCTGCTGGCCGATTTCGGCAACGCGTTGAACGGCTGAGTCTGTCGTAAAGCTGCGTAAAGCCGGGCGGGTGGATCGCCTTCCCGGTTGAGCACGGACGACGCTGCGGTTATGATCGTTGTGTTGCCATCCCTCTATTCGTAGAATTGCACACCCCATGAAGACTGTCCTGTTTTGCGCCGCACTGCTGTGTGGCGGTGTCGCGTTCGGCGCGCAACCCGTCGCCAGATCCGCCGCCAAATCGTCCGCCAAGGGCGGCGCAGCGAAGCCGGCCGCGGCCGCATCGTCCGCCAACTCCGCCGCCGAGCTCGCGGAAGCGGATGCGCTGTTCGCCAAGAAAGCCTATCCGGAAGCCCTGCAGAAATACACGAAGCTGGCGAACGCCGGCAACGTCATGGCCCAGCAGCACGTGGGCGAAATGTATTTCTATGGCGAGGCGGGCGCGATCGACATGGACCAGGCCGCGCAATGGTTCCAGAAAGCCGCCGCCAAGGGCAATGCCGTCGCCATCGCTTCGCTCGCGCTGATGAAGCAGCGCGAGATGCGCCGCGCCGACCTCGATTACTGGATCGCCAAATACGACGGTTCCGACCTGCGCACGAGCAAACACCGCTGCCCGGCGCCCCGTTTTCCGGCCATGTCCAAGGTGAACGAGGAAATCGACTATTACGGCGGCAAGATGAAGGACTGGGAGGCTTGCCACAACAACTGGGTAAAACATCATGAATGCCGCACTGCCGCTGACCAAGCGCATCCCGGACGACATCGCCAAGCTGATGACGAAGGACGAGACCGACAAGGCGACGGCGCACCTGAAGGAGGTCGGCGACCGCCTGGCGGAAGATACGAAAGTGGCCGGGCGGATGGTCATCGCGGACTTCGACGCCTGGCGCGCGGGCACCGAGGCTTACGTCAAGGAACACAACGAGATGGTCAAGAACGCGCCGCCGCCGGACGACGGCAAATGACCGATGCCGGCCGCCGCCACGGGCGGTTGCCGGCTCGAGCGGTCACCAGATACTTACCCGATCCTTGGGGGCCAGATACATCTTGTCGCCCGGCTTGACGCCGAACGTATCGTAGAAGCCCTGGTTGTTGCGCAGGGTGCCGTTGGTGCGAGGTGCTGGATCATCCAACTAACTCCTCCGTTTTAACCTTAGCAATCTGGT
>NZ_CDRNIL010000011.1:0-2647 GCF_977014125.1 Massilia phosphatilytica | reverse complement strand
TGCCCTGTTCTTCGTTCCAGTTACGTATTGCTAAGGTTAAAACGGAGGAGTTAGTTGGATGATCCAGCACCTGGTCCGATCCGGTCCGGGGCATGCTGGAAGGACGGCTGGCCGGGCCGGCGGCGCCGTTCACGATCTACCTCGCGCATCCGACCCTGCCGCAGCGCGACCTGCGCCTGCTTCGTGCGGCCGGCCGCGGACGGCTCGTTCGCCGTGGCGCTGCCGGCGCTGGCGCGCACGCACTGGCAGGTCGTCGTCGAAGGGGCGTTGCGCAACTGGCCGCTGGCGAAAGGATCGGGACGGCGCCGGGCCGCTGGAGATCGTGGCGGACGAGCCCGGTGGCGGTTCCGGGGCGATTGCCCGCGCGCGGGGCGTCACGCCATCGGGCTGCACCGCTGTTCTTCGTGCCGGCCGCCATCGCCTTGGCGCGCGGGTTCCAGCAGTTCGACCTCGCGCTTGTCGACCTGCACGAGGCCCAGCTTCTTGGAGGAGCGCAACGGCGCGGCTGGTGCTTTCGATGGTCAGGCCCAGGTAGTTGCCGATGTCCTCGCGCGACATGCGCAGCTGGAAGCGCGTGGACGAATCGCCGCGCGCGGCGTAGCGCGCGGACAGGTTGACGAGGAAGACGGCGAAGCGCTGCTCGGCGCGCATATTCCCCCAGCAGGAGCATGACGTTCTGCTCGCGCGTGATCTCGCGGCTCATGATGCGGTGGAAGTGGCGCAGCAGCGCCGGCACGTGGCCGAACAGGTCTTCCAGGTGCGTGAACGGGATCTCGCAGACCTCGCTGTCTTCCAGCGCGACGGCGTCGCAGTGGTGGCGCTCGGTGCCGATGGCGTCCATGCCGAGCAGTTCGCCCGCCATCTGGAAGCCCGTGATCTGCGCCTCGCCCGCCGCGTTGATCTGGTAGCTCTTGAAGTGGCCGAAGCGCACCGCGTACAGGTTGCGGAACGGCTCGTCCATCCGGTACAAGGCCTCGTCGCGCTCCAGGCGGCGGCGCTTGCCGATGATCTTGTCGAGGCGGTCGATGTCCGCGTCTTCCAGGCCCATCGGCAGGCACAGCTGGTGCATGCTGCACGCCGCGCAACTGCTTTTCAGCGCATTGACGTCGAGACGGGTAACGGTCGTGGTATCAGCGTTAATCATGGCGAGGACCTCAGGGTGATGTCCGGATTATAGATCGCATCCCCTGCTGACCGGAGGGAAAAGGTCATGTAATTACAGTGCTGCCGGCAAAGTGTCGCGTGCGCGTCAAGCGTGCGCGCCTTCGCGTTGTCAAGGACTACACTTCCCATGAAAATTTGCTAACGGGATAATTATGTCGGTCGAGCAGGATTCAGCGTTATCCGGATTGCATGACGGCGACGTCCCCGACGGTGTTCCCGTGCCCCCGCCGCTGGCCGGCGAAGACCAGGCCCGCGCCGACTTCTACGGCCTGTTCGCGCATCTGCTGCTGGCCCCGCCCAATGCGGCCCTGCTGGCGGCGCTGGCCGCCGCCGAGCCGATCGCGGCCGCCGGCGAATTCGCCCTGGAGGACGCGTGGCTCAAGCTCGCGCAGGCCGCCGCCGCCGTCGATGCGGGCGCCGCCCACGACGAGTTCGCGGCCATGTTCATCAGCACCGGCACGCCCCCGCTGAATCCGTACGCCTCGTTCTACCTGACCGGCCACCTGAACGACGCGCCGCTGGCCGGCCTGCGCCAGGATCTGGCGCGCCTCGGCCTGGCGCGCGCGCGCGGCGTCGGCGAATCCGAGGACCACCTGGGCGCCCTGTGCGAGACGATGCGCGTGCTGATCCAGGGCGGCCCCGGCATGCCGGCCCGCGGACTCGACGCGCAAAAGGCCTTTTTCGAAGCGCATCTGCGGCCCTGGTACGCGGCCTGCCTGGCCGACGTCGCCGCCAGCCCGGATGCGAATTTCTACCGGTACGCGGCGGGCGTCGTCGATGCCTTCCTGTCGATCGAAGCGCAGGCCTTCGCCGTGCTCGACGCCGCCGACCCGCTTGCCGCATGAGGACGACCATGGACAAGGACACCGACCCGCGCCCCGATCCGGCCCGCCGCAGCTTCCTGAGGGCGGCCCCGCTGGGCGCCCTGGCCATCGCGGCCGCCGCGCGTGCGCGTGCGCCCGACGCGCAGGCGGCACCGGCCGCGCCGGCGGCACCGCAGCCATCGCAGGGCTATCACGAGACCGAACATATCCGGCGCTACTACCGCAGCGCGGCGTACTGGTAGACCGGTAGACGAACCGGTAGACGAGAGGAGACAGGCATGACCCTGGTGAGACAATCGCGCGACGGCGGACTGAAACGGCGCCGCTTCCTCGTCGGCGCGGGCGTGACGGCCGGCGCGGGCGCCCTCGCGCGCCATCTGCCGCTGAACGTGATCCAGAGCGCGACGGCGGCGGACCCCGTGCCGGCGCAAGCGCATACGGAAGTCAAGCACACCGTATGCAGCCACTGTTCCGTGGGCTGTTCGGTGGAGGCCGTCGTCAGCAACGGCGTGTGGGTGCGCCAGGAACCGGCGTTCGATTCCCCGTTCAACATGGGGGCGCACTGCGCCAAGGGCGCGTCGGTGCGCGAGCACGGCTTCGGCGAGCACCAGGTGCTGGATCATCGAGTTACCTCCTCCGTTTTAACCTTAGCAATACGT
>NZ_CDRNIL010000010.1:0-10052 GCF_977014125.1 Massilia phosphatilytica | reverse complement strand
TGAGCTCGGCAAACCGGCCGCTCTGCCACAGCGCTTCGGCTTCGTCCGCCAGCTCGGGCGGCACCACTTTTTGCAGGCGGAAGTTAGCCAGGCGCTCGAATGTAACGGCAAGTGCTAGCACCGACAGCGCGCCGATAACAACGACGCCGATACCGCCGTGCGCCAGCTCGTCGGTCGCGTTGAGAGGCTGAGCCATAGCGGGAATGGCGAGAAGCAACAGGAAAGGACAGGCGGCGAGACGAGACATTGGCATTTCATTCCGACACATTGTGTTAGGGCCACGCGAATGGTAGAAATATTTCTTCGCATACTGGGTACCGTCCAGGACCTTATAGGTTCGTCCCGAGGCGCGTCATCCGATTGAATTTCAGGTTGCGCACCCTACCGTCGCCGGTGGTGACCGTAAAGCTCGGCGCAGTGATCCTCGGCGTCGCATTGATATTGAATGGTGCCGAGCGGGAACCCGGTGGAGAACACTCCTTGTCGTTGAAGTCCAGCACGGCCGAGCCGCGCGGATAGGTCACTTCCAGGTTGCCATTGCGTTTCGCCACCGAATACACCGTACGCAGTTCGTCGCTGTAGAAATCGCCTTCGAATTTCGTCAAGGCGCCCGCAGGGGAACTCGGGCGCTGGACGCGCCTTGCGGGCGTGTCGACGCCGTTTGCATGCAAGACGCCGCGGGCGACGATGCCATCCGGGCCGGGAGCGTCGAATGTGAACTGGGCATTGGTCGCCTTCGCAAAAAATTCACGCTCGCTTGAAGCGTACGCGGGGATCCTGGGCCATCCGGTTGACTTGGCCATCAGCCGTCCGTGCTCCCGGGTGAAGTCGATGCCGGCTTCCGGCGACATGGCGTAATACCCGACCAGCGCGTCCAGGCGCGCCCGGCTCAGCGGGATTTCCCTGAAGGGCTTCACAGGCGCGGCTGGTGCAGGTGCCGCGGGCCGCGCCGCCGCAACTGCGGGGTCAAGGTACGTCGGGCTATCGCATCAACCAACTCGCCGAGGTCGATGTCGGCGCCATTGGCCAGCATGATCACCGAGAACCGTTGGTCGGGGAAGCGCAGAAGCTGGGCCCGAAAGCCGCCGCAGGCCCCGCCATGCTCCACGATCCGTTTGCCGCGATAGGCATCGACGATCAGGCCGGATGCGTAATTGATCGGCTGGCCGTCGTTCAGCACGCCCGTCGCCTGCATGCGCGCGATCAAGTCCTTGCCTCCGACACGGCCGTCGAAGAATTCGGCTCCAAGGCCAGGTCGCCCACCGTCGATACCAGTCCACCGGCGCCGTCCATGGAATCGCCGAACGCCACGTATTCGTAGCCGCCGGCGGGGGACAGCACGTACGACGATGCGCGGCCAGGCACAACGGTCCCGTAACCGTGCAGGAATTGCGCGGCTCGATGCCGAGCGGTTCGAAGATGCGTTCGCGCGCGAAATCGGCGAAGGCTTCCCCGAGACGCGCTCGACGATCAGTCCGAGCAGCATGTAGTTCGTGTTGCTGTACAAGTGCTCCTGGCCGGGCGCGAAATTCAGCGCGCGTTGCCGTTCGATGAGGGGCAGCACGTCTTCCTGGGTAATCACTTCGTCGCCGCGCCAGCCCGTCAGGCTCATCAGGTCGAAAAAGTCGCGCAGTCCGCTCGTGTGGTGCAGCAGGTGGCGGATCGTGATCGTTTTTCCCAAGTCCGGCACTTCCGGCAGGTACGTTCGGACATCGTCGTCGAGCGACAGTTTGCCGTCCTGCGCCAGCAAATGAATCGCGAAGGCAGTGAATTGCTTGGAATTCGAGCCCACCGTCATCTTGCTGTCCACAGTCAGCGGAACGCCGCACCGCCGACCAGTGCCCAGGAACGCCAGATCGACGCCCTGTTCGCCAGATGGAACCGTCCGGACACGCCGGGCGCCGTCGTTGCCGTTATTCGTGACGGCAAGGTGCTGCTCAGTAAAGCTTATGGCATGGCCGACCTGGAACGCGGCGTTCCGCTGACTGTGGACAGCAAGATGACGGTGGGCTCGAATTCCAAGCAATTCACTGCCTTCGCGATTCATTTGCTGGCGCAGGACGGCAAACTGTCGCTCGACGACGATGTCCGAACGTACGTGCCGGAAGTGCCGGACTTGGGAAAAACGATCACGATCCGCCACCCCTCATCGAACGGCAACGCGCGCTGAATTTCGCGCCCGGCCAGGAGCACTTGTACAGCAACACGACTACATGCTGCTCGGACTGATCGTCGAGCGCGTCTCGGGCAAGCTGCTGGCCGATTTCGCGCGAACGCATCTTCGAACCGCTCGGCAAGCATCCTGCACGGTTACGGACCGTTGTGCCTGGCCGCGCATCGTCGTACGTGCTGTCCCCCGCCGGCGGCTACGAATACGTGGCGTTCGGCGATTCCATGGACGGCGCCGGTGGACTGGTATCGACGGTGGGCGACCTGGCCTTGTGGGACCGGAATTTCTACGACGGCCGTGTCGGAGGCAAGGACTTGATCGCGCGCATGCAGGCGACGGGCGTGCTGAACGACGGCCAGCCGATCGATTACGCATCCGGCCTGATCGTCGATGCCTATCGCGGCAAACGGATCGTGGAGCATGGCGGGGCCTGCGGCGGCTTTCGGGCCCAGCTTCTGCGCTTCCCCGACCAACGGTTCTCGGTGATCATGCTGGCCAATGGCGCCGACATCGACCTCGGCGAGTTGGTTCATGCGATCGCCGACATCTACCTTGACCCCGCAGTTGCGGCGGCGCGGCCCGCGGCACCTGCACCAGCCGCGCCTCGTGAAGCCCTCCAGGGAAATCCCCGCTGCAGAACCGGGCGCGCCTGGACGCGCTGGTCGGGTATTACGCCATGTCGCCGGAAGCCGGCATCGACTTCACCCGGGAACACGGACAGCTGATGGCCAAGTCAACCGGATGGCCCAGGATCCCCGCGTACGCTTCAAGCGAGCGTGAATTTTTTGCGAAGGCGACCAATGCCCAGTTCACATTCGACGCTCCCGGCCCGGATGGCATCGTCGCCCGCGGCGTCTTGCATGCAAACGGCGTCGACACGCCCGCAAGGCGCGTCCAGCGCCCGGTTCCCCCTGCGGGCGCCTTGACGAAATTCGAAGGCGATTTCTACAGCGACGAACTGCGTACAGTGTATTCGGTGGCGAAACGCAATGGCAACCTGGAAGTGACCTATCCGCGCGGCTCGGCCGTGCTGGACTTCAACGACAAGGGAGTGTTCTCCACCGGGTTCCCGCTCGGCACCATTCAATATCAATGCGACGCCGAGGATCACTGCGCGAGCTTTACGGTCACCACCGGCGACGGTAGGGTGCGCAACCTGAAATTCAATCGGATGACGCGCCTCGGGACGAACCTATAAGGTCCTGGACGGTACCCAGTATGCGAAGAAATATTTCTACCATTCGCGTGGCCCTAACACAATGTGTCGGAATGAAATGCCAATGTCTCGTCTCGCCGCCTGTCCTTTCCTGTTGCTTCTCGCCATTCCCGCTATGGCTCAGCCTCTCAACGCGACCGACGAGCTGGCGCACGGCGGTATCGGCGTCGTTGTTATCGGCGCGCTGTCGGTGCTAGCACTTGCCGTTACATTCGAGCGCCTGGCTAACTTCCGCCTGCAAAAAGTGGTGCCGCCCGAGCTGGCGGACGAAGCCGAAGCGCTGTGGCAGAGCGGCCGGTTTGCCGAGCTCGGCGAGCGTGTGGCAGGTGGTAAAAGCTCCCTCGCGCGCATCCTGAGCTGGATGGCGGCGCAGCACGCACTGCCACACGATGTGCTGGCGGCGCGCACTGCCGAATTGGCGCGCGTCGAGTTGCGCCTGCAGCAGCAGAAGGCTTACGCGTTAAATGTGGTGGCGACAGTCGCGCCGATCGTCGGGCTGCTGGGGACCGTGGTCGGTATGATCGAATCGTTTAGCGTGATCGCATCGCATGGCATGGGCGATCCGACGCTATTGGCAGGCGGGATCTCGAAGGCGCTGGTGAATACTGCAGCCGGCCTGTCCGTCGCACTGCCGTCGCTGGCGATGCACCATTACTTTCGCAACCGCATGGTCTACATCGGCATTGCGCTTGAGCGCAAGCTGAACCGCCTGCTGGACAGCCGGCATGCACATTAACCTCGACGACGACGAGCAGCCCGAGATCGGTCTGATCGCACTGATCGACTGCATTTTCTTCCTGCTGATGTTCTTCATGGTAGCGACGTCTTTCAAGCAAAAGGAGCAGCAGCACATGGAAAAGCATCTGCCGATCACGTTGCCCAAGTCCACCGCGTCGCTCGACATGACAACGGCTGCGCCCGACCCGATAGTGATACGCGTCGACCGCAGCGGCAACGTGGCTATCGACGACCGGGTCCTGTCCACCGAAGCGCTGCACGAGCGCCTGCGCGCCGAAGCCGCGCGGAACCCAGGCCGTCCGGTTCGCATCGACGGCGACGGCCATGCCGCCTACGAGTCCATCGTGCAGGTCCTCGACCTGTGCCAGTTCGTAGGACTCACGACGATTTCAATGCATACGCGACGGAAATGACAGTCGGCGACGCGGCGGTTCGCTTCCAGGCATTCGTGCGGCGCAATCCCTGGCTGATCGCGTCGCTGACCGCCCATGCGCTGCTGGCGGCGGGCCTGTGCGAAGCAGGACGGATGCGCATCGAGCAGCACCAGCGCAAGGCCGCGCAGGTGCAAGTCGACGCGGCAATGCGCGAAACGGCGCAACGCGAGATGCGGCGCGAACTGCGCAGGATGGAAGAGATCCGCGACGCGCTCGAGGAAAGCGCGGGTCTGCCCCCGCGCGACGGAACGAGAGACAAGTCACCCGACGCCGCCGACCCGGCGCGACGCGCGCAGGAGATCGCGCTGCAGATCGAGCAGGTCCGCCAGCACATCCGCGCCGCCGAAATGGCGCGCGTGCTGCACATCCCGGAAAAAGAGGCGCGGCGCCGAGTGCAGGCCGAAGCGGCTAGGCAACCGGCACCTGCCGCGCCCAAGGCCAGCACGCCGGAAGCCATCGTCGAGCAGCTTTCGAAACAGGCCAGGAAGGCGCTGCAAGAGCGTCGCGCGCAATTAAAGGCGCAGCGTAACGGGTTGCTGCTTCATCCAGGAAACACGCAGATCGGCGAAAGGATCGGTTTTGGCAAAGGCAAGGGAGAAGGCAAAGGTAGCGACCTTGGCAAAAGCCAGGGAGATGGCGGGCCGAGCCTGGGAACTGGCATGCAGACCGACCGGCCCGGAGCACTGGCAGCCGGCGTGCGGGGCGACCGGCTCGATGTATTGGCCACCGGCCTCGAGGTCGACTCGCCCAAGGTCATCATAGGCCGCAGCCTGGACATGTCCGACGACCGGCAGCGCGCGTTCTACCGCCCACCGCCCAGGTCGACGCCGCGCACATGAATCCGGGCAGTGGACAGGTGATCGGTGCCGGCGGCACCGCCGCGAACCGCGTCTTCCTCGACACTTGGTGGGTAATCGGTCCGTTCGAAGGGCATGGCGGCGACAGCCAGCAGTTCGTGTATCCGCCCGAGCGCGGCGTCGACCTGGACGCCGTCTACTACGGCAAGGATGGCCAGCTGGTCCGCTGGACTTGGCAGCAGCAGACCGTCTATCCGATGGTCCCACGCCAGCACGCCGAGAAGGCCGTCTACTATGCGTACACGGAAGTGAGCGTAGACCGCGACATGGACCTGTGGGTCTGGATCGGTGCCGACGACGATTCGAAAATATGGTTCAACGACAGCGCCGTGTGGATCAGCGAGCAAACTGGGGAAAAGAACTGGTACCACCAGGCGTTTACGTCGCTGTACGGGGACCTTTCGACGATGAACCTGACGGAAGGGCAGCGCCGGCTACACTTCCGCAAGGGCGCAATACGATCCTTTTTAAGCTCTACAACAACCTTGGACTGATGTTTTATTCGGTAGTGTTGTCCCGCGGGTGAGCCGCATTCAAAGTATCGATGAGTGATTTCGATCGAATATCTACGCAATTTGGTGGAGCGATTTGCCCTCCTTCCACCGCTTCCACATGAGCGCCTTTGGGGCTTCTGTATTAGTAGATCCTGGGTCTTCGCTTCATCCGCAACATTCCTTCTGCCTATGCAGATTGTTGTGTTGCACTGACCGTTTGAATCCAAGGTCGACAGTTGCCTGTCGTGACAGTCGGTGACTTTTCCAGATCGGCAACCTGCTATGCTGAGCCTAACGGCCAGGTTCGGCCAAAAGCGGAAGTTCCGGCTAACTGAGGGAAAACTAGATGAGCAAAATGAAGAGTGCGATGAAGGCGGCGCTAAAACACGAGCCGTGGGTCCTCGTTTCGGTAATCACAGCCAACGCTGGGCTCCAGTATTGGCGCGACGGTCAAGTGTCCCCGATAGACTGGTTTGGGATGCTGCTCGGAACTCTATTGGTCACGGTCGTGGCTGTGCTCGGTGAGATGTATTGGATGAGCAAGAGTAAGTAAATTAGGATCGGACGCTGCCTTTCATCACAGTCGAACGGCCGACTTCGGCCAAAGCCATCGTTCGAACCACCAGCCGCTGAAAATTCTAGTTTCATCTCTCGTTCCAATGCTCAAACTGTTCAAGCAAAAGCCGCCTCCGCAACGTGACAAGCTATTCCGTATGACCTTGCATATCGCCCGTGGCAGGAACACCGAAATGCCTTCAAACTTGATTGGCGCCTATGTGCCGGTTTTCGTGGGCGCATCCGATCATGAAGCTGCAGCATTGAAGGCGGTCTCCGCAGAAGTCAAGCCAAGGGTTCGACTTTATTGACATGGCGGACCGCCAAATCCAGGAACTTGATCCGCTGAGCTTGGGACGCTTTTGTCGTGGAAGCGTGGCCGGATTTTATTGCGGAGTTCCCTGTTCAAGCAGATGTAGTCGAAGCCTTGAAGGCGGATTTCATCTGCTTCGGTCCATTTGCATCGTATGAGAAGAGTGCGAGTTAAGCGGTCTCAAACGTCCGGTATGGGTCGGTTCGGGCCGGTGGTGCCAGTCCCTGACTTTTTCGCTTTGGCAACCTGCTATGTTGGGTCGAACGGCCGGGTTCGGCGCCATCCGGGTAAGAATGATCATTGCTCCCACCGTGTTTTGCTGGTGGCGCTGCGCACGCCGTAGAATGCTGCTTTGCTCTACAAGTATGGAGTTTTGTCATGGAAACAACCGACCAACGTTACCTCGTCCAGCAAAACAAGCGCGCTGGCGACGGCAAGATGGCGCCCGTCTTTGCCAGAGTCATGCGTAGCAAGGAAGGGAAGTTCGAAGGCGTGTCGTTCATCAAAAATAAACAGAAAGCAACCGTCATGACAGCCGCTGAAGCTCAGGAAGTGGTCACGTGGGCCGCAAAGAAAAAAGAAAATGCCCAACAGTACGAAACTAAAGTTATTTGTGTGGGCCAGTAGCCGCATGCAGATTCTTGTTGGCCCAGAGCGTTCACGGTCGACCGGGTTCGGCCGAGGCTGTGTAAAAACGTGCGGCCGACGTGACGTCTGCGGCGGCCGGCCCTCGAAAACCTTCGCTACGGCGTTTTCGCGAGGTCGGGAATGGTAAAGAGACCCCTGAAAACGTCATGATTTCGCGTTTTTACACAGCCTGGGCCAAGAGCGGACATTGCACCGCGACCGACGAATGACATACTAGTTCCTTGTTACAACGCCACCGAGACGAAAACGATGAATCCACGCCGGGTCCACGAGCTGATGGCTGCGCACTTCCCGCAGGCCGAGTTAGCCATCGTAAATTGGTTGAACGTGCTTGAGGCTGACGGGACGATTCGAAGGGAAGTCCTTGACAGGCTGATTGACGAATTCATTCACGCAGATGACATTCTTGTTGAGGTCAACCGGAAGCTCGGGGACCTCAAGCCAAGGGACCAAGTGATTTCATACGTGCAGGAGCATGTTGGCAAAGGCCGAATCAGGATAGCTGATCGAGACTTTCACGGATATGTGCTCATTGGAATGAACGGTGTAGCCGCCGGGTGGTCCTCCACCTGATGAGAAGCCGTTAGCTGCTCACGGTCCGGTATGGGTCGGTTCCGGCCGGTCGTGACCGTTCGTGACTTTTTCGCTTCAGCAACCTGCTATGCTGAGCTGAACGGCCGAGTTCGGTCACAACCGGCCTTTGGCCTGAGCGATCTATGACCGGAAAAATATGAAGAGACTAGCTTTAATAGGTGGATCCCTACTGTTTCTCTCCGGCTGCTATACCGTGAACAACGAGCGATTTGCAAACGATGTGCGCGCCCTCGTACAACCTGGCATGGAGATGTCGTTAGCGATCGGAAAACTTGAAAGCAATGGCTTCGCATGTGATCCACACAGCTCAGCGCCGGCCATCACATGCGTAAAAACACGGCAAAACTTGTTGCCGTACACATGCATTGAACGAGTAAATCTGACTCCATCACAAGCGCCGATGACGCTTGATCGCGTTGATACGCCGCCGATTGCGTGTGCGGGTTTTTGAAGTCAAAACCGTTTGACGACAACGGCGACTTCCGGTCGTTGGAAGCCTGTCGATACGTCCCGCCAAGCCATCGGAATTTTTCAGTATTTAAGGCGCATCAGCCAGAAATTTTCAATTTGTTCGTCACCTCGCTATGCCCGGGATGACAGGGATAGTGAAAAAGGCCTTTGCAATTGGTACCCGACTTTTCACTTACTGCGTCATCCGGCAGTTCTGGTTCGAAGGACTGTCAGGCGAGCTTGCGTTCCCAGTAACCCACGTCGACCCATCGCCCGAACTTCTTGCCGACTTCCGAGAAGTGCGCGACCTTGCGGAAACCGAGCGCTTCGTGCAGCCCGGCGCTGGCATCGTTCGGCAGCGCGATGCCGCCGATGACGACGTGCAGCTTCGCGTGCGCGCAAGGCGTCGAGCAGGGCACCGTACAGCATCCGCCCGAAACCGCGGCCGGCCCAGGCGCCGTCGAGATAGACCGTGCTCTCGACGGCGTGCCGGTACGCGGGCCGCACGCGCCATTTGGTGGCATAGGCATAGCCGGCGAGCGCGCCGTCGACTTCCAGCACGAGCCACGGCAGGCCGGCCGCGCCGACGTCGGCGATGCGCTGCGCCATGTCCGGCTCGGCGACCGGCTCTTCCTCGAAGCTGATGGTCGTCCGTCGTGACGTAGTGGTTGTAGATGGCGCAGATGCGGGCGGCATCAAGAGGCGTGGCGGGGCGGATGTGGGTGGTCGGCATGGGAATCGGCGAAGAGGTGGCGTCGACGATGGTGGGGCGGGGGCCGGAAGTTGTCAAGTTCGCGGGCGTCCGTGCCTTTACGAAGCGCCGGCCTGATTCGTGGCGCTGTCGCTCGACTGCTCCGGATGCCGCACCTCCCACGCCGCCAGCGCCTCCTTGTAGTTCGCGAGCAGCATCTGGTACACGTCGAAGATGCAGTTCGGACAGCCCGAGCCGCAGCAATCCTCCAGCGCGGGTTCGATGGGCGGCTGGGGGCGCGGGTCGGGATCGGGGATGCTCACGGTGTGTTGTCGGTGTCGATGATGGCCAGGATCTCCTCGCGCGGCAGTGGGCCTGGATGGCACGGGAGGGACATGCGGCGCAGCATACCCAATCGTGCCGCGAAAGTCGAGGCGCGCACATCGTTTGCAAATCGCTCGTTGTTCACGGTATAGCAGCCGGAGAGAAACAGTAGGGATCCACCTATTAAAGCTAGTCTCTTCATATTTTTCCGGTCATAGATCAGCTAGGCCAAAGGCCGGTTGTGACCGAACTAGGCCGTTCAGCTCAGCATAGCAGGTTGCTGAAGCGAAAAAGTCACGAACGGTCACGACCGGCGGAACCAAGCCGTACCCGGACCGTGAGCAGCTAACGGCTTCTCATAAGATCGAGAGCCACCCGGCGGCTACACCGTTCATTCCAATGAGCACATATCCGTGAAAGTCTCGATCAGCTATCCTGATTCGGCCTTTGCCAACATGCTCCTGCACGTATGAAATCACTTGGTCCCTTGGCTTGAGGTCCCGACTCCGGTTGACCAGGTGCTGGATCATCCAACTAACTCCTCCCCGTTTTAACCTTAGCAATACGT
>NZ_CDRNIL010000009.1:0-5901 GCF_977014125.1 Massilia phosphatilytica | reverse complement strand
ATGTATTGCTAAGGTTAAAACGGAGGAGTTAGTTCGATGATCCAGCACCTAAGGTTAAAACGGAGGAGTTAGTTGGATGATCCAGCACCTGCTCAATACGGCCATCAAGGCCGCCCGCCGCGCCGCGACCGTCATCAACCGCGCATCCTTCGACCTCGACCGCATCACCGTCAGCGAAAAGAGCCACAACAACTTCGTCACCGACGTCGACCAGGCCTCGGAACAGGCGATCGTCGAAACGCTGCTGAAAGCCTACCCCGACCACGCCATCCTCGGCGAGGAATCGGGCGCCACCGCGAACCTGAACGACGAGAGCGAATACGTCTGGATCATCGATCCGATCGACGGCACCACCAACTTCCTGCACGGCTACCCCAACTACTGCATCTCGATCGCGCTGCAACAGCGCGGCGTGATCACGCAGGCCGTCATCTACGACCCGGTCCGCAACGACCTGTTCACCGCCACCGAGGGTGCTGGCGCCTACCTGAACGACAAGCGCATCCGCGTGCGCAATCCGGACCGCATCAACAAGGCGCTGATCGGCTCCGGCCACGGCGCGGAACCGCGCGACCTCGCCGAATACCTGCGTATGTACGAAGTGGTCGCCCCGCGCTGCCACGGCCTGCGCTCGAGCGGCTCGGCCGCGCTCGAACTGGCCAACGTGGCCGCCGGCCGCGTCGACGGCTACTTCGAAAAGAACCTCAAGATCTGGGACATCGCCGCCGGTTCGCTGCTCGTGACCGAGGCGGGCGGCATCGTCGGCGAATTCAGCGGCTGATCCGAATACCTGAACAAGGGCGACATCATCGCCGCCGGCCCGAAGGTCTTCGCCGGCATGGTCGCGCTGCTGAAACCGTTCGCCGAGCGGTCACCCGCCGTTTCGCGTAGAATACGTCGCGCGTAAGTCCGGGAATGCCGCGGGCCTTGCTGGCCGCGCGGCGTTCCCGCAGCAGGCGGGCATCGCCGGCGCCTGCAACCATGCCTCCGGCACCCACGAGGTGTCGCGCTCCCGCTTCCACCGGCCCTGTCCCAAATCGGCACGGGCCGCGCTAAAATTTCCATAGCGAAACATTTTTTAACTATAATGTCGCGTGATCGTTGACGTTGCGTCTGCGTTCACGTCTTGGCGTGCCGGCACCAGTACCGGCCGCCCTGTTGTGTAATCCGATCGGCTGGACTGGCGTTTCCGCTGCAAAAAGGCGTGGCAACGACGGGCCGATCCCTACCAGATAACTATGTCATTCAATTCTCTCGGTCTGTCCGACGCCATCGTGCGCGCCGTCACTGAAGCTGGCTATACCGCCCCGACCCCGATCCAGGCCAAGGCGATTCCCGCCGTGCTGGGTGGCGGCGACCTGCTGGCCGGCGCCCAGACCGGCACCGGCAAGACGGCCGGCTTCACGCTGCCCGTGCTGCACCGCCTGTCGACCGACAAGGCCGGCACGCAGCTCTCCAATAAATCGTCCAAGCGCCCGATCCGCGCCCTCGCGCCGGCCCCGACCCGCGAACTCGCGGCCCAGGTCGAGGAAAACGTCCGCACCTACGCCAAGCACACCAACCTGAACTCGGCCGTGATCTTCGGCGGCGTCGGCATCCACCCGCAGATCAAGATGCTGGCCAACGGCGTCGACATCCTCGTCGCCACGCCGGGTCGCCTGCTCGACCACGTGGGCCAGGGCACGATCAAGCTCGACAAGATCGAAATCCTGATCCTGGACGAAGCCGACCGCATGCTGGACATGGGCTTCATCCACGACATCCGCAAAGTGCTGGCCGTGCTGCCGCCGAAGCGCCAGAACCTGCTGTTCTCGGCCACGTTCTCGGACGAGATCAAGGGCCTGGCCGACCGCCTGCTGGACAACCCGGCCATGATCGAAGTGGCGCCGCGCAACTCGACCGTCGAAGTCATCGCCCAGAAGATCCACCCGGTCGACCGCGACAAGAAACACCCGATGCTGGCGCACCTGATCAAGACGCACGGCTGGAAACAGGTGCTCGTGTTCACCCGCACCAAGCACGGCGCGAACAAGCTCGTCGAGCAGCTCGGCAAGGACGGCATCGGCGCGATGGCAATCCACGGCAACAAGAGCCAGTCGGCGCGCACCAAGGCGCTGGCCGAGTTCAAGGACGGCAGCCTGACGGCGCTCGTCGCCACCGACATCGCGGCGCGCGGCATCGACATCGACCAGCTGCCGCACGTGGTCAACTACGACCTGCCGAACGTGCCTGAAGACTACGTGCACCGCATCGGCCGCACGGGCCGCGCCGGCGCCACCGGCGAGGCCGTGTCGCTCGTCTGCGTGGACGAGCACCAGATGCTCAAGGACATCGAAAAGCTGATCAAGCAGACCCTCGCCGCGCCAGGTGATCGCTGGCTTTGAGCCGGACCCGACCGCGAAGCCGCAGCCGATCCAGCTGCGCAGCGGCGCGCCGGGTCATCCGGGCCGCGGCCGTCCGGGCGGCAACCGCGGTGCCGGCAACGGCGCGGGCGCCGCTGGCGGTGCCAAGCCGCGCACGCAGGCTGCGCCGGCCACGGGCCAGCGCAACGGCGGCAACGGCGGCGGCAACAACGGCGCGCGCGCCGGCCAGCCGGGCAACCGCAGCGGCGGCGGCGGTGGCAGCAATGGCGGCGGCCGTGGCCGCGGTCCGCGTCCGGCGGCACCCCGCTCCGGCGGCGACCGCTGACGCGCGGGCGCGCCGGCACGCCGGCGTCCGCCCACACCTCGAAAGCCGGGACATTGTTCCCGGCTTTTTTGTGGCTGGCCGGGATATTTGCGAACTCAAGTACTTGCAAACTGTTGAAAGCCCACTTATACTTGACAAATCAAGTAATAGTCCAGTACCCGGAGCCCCCAATGACCTCGACCGACAACCTCACCACCGAATTCTGCCTGCGCCTCTCGCGCGCCTGGGCCACGCTCGTGCGCCGCCTCGACAGCGCCCTGGGCGGCCACCACGGCATCAGCTTCGCCGACTACCAGCTGCTGCTGCACCTGCAGCGCGCGCCGGGCGGACGCCTGCGCCGCGTCGACCTGGCCGACAAGCTGGGCCTGACGGCCTCCGGCGTCACGCGTTCCCTGCTGCCGCTGGAAAAGATCGGCCTCGTCACGCGCCAGAGCGACCCGCGCGACGCCCGCGTCGGCTACGCGCTGATCACGCCGACGGGCGGCGAGCTGGTGACGAACGCGACGACCGTGGTCGACAACATCAGCGGCGCCATGCTCGGCGGCCCGGCCCGCGAGCAACTGCAGGCCACGTCCGACCTGCTCGCGCAGATCGCCGGCATCGGCCGCTGATGTCCTGATCCGCCGCGCCTGAACCGGCGCGGCGGCGCGCAACCCCAACCGCAACCACGATGGCGTGCAGGCCAGGCCCGCGCACGCCCGACGACAAGGAGCTCGCATGAACAACCCATCCCGGCCGCTGCTGCGCGACCGCAATTTCGTCTGGCTCATGAGCGGCGGCGCCATCTCCATCCTCGGCGACCAGTTCACCCTGATCGCCCTGCCCTGGCTCGTGCTCAAGCTGACGGGCGATCCCGTCGCGCTCGGCATGTCCGTCGCGCTGATGGGCCTCCCGCGGGCCGTATTGATCCTGTTCGGCGGGGCCCTCGTCGACCGATACGCGCCCAAGCGGGTCCTGATGCTCACCAAGCACGTCAACACCGCGCTGCTGGCCGTGCTGGCCATCCTCGTCTACAGCGGCCACCCGCACCTGCCGGTCGTGCTCGCGCTGGCGCTGGGCCTCTCGCTCGCCTCGGCGTTCGGCATCCCGGCCGGCACGTCGATGCTGCCGCATGCCGTCGCGCCGCAGTACCTGCAAGCCGCGAACGGCATGATGATGGGGCTGCGCCAGGCGGCGCTGCTGGCCGGGCCGCTGCTGGCGGGCCTGTTGTTCGCGCTCGCCGGCGACGGCAGCGGCGGCCCGCGCCACATGCACGGCCTCGCGCTGGCGTTCGGCGTCGACTGCCTCAGCTTCGCCCTGTCGGCCTGGACCCTGGCGCAGGTCGAACCGCGGCCGTTCACGCCGCCGGCGCCGCAACCGGTGCTGCGGTCGGTGGCGGACGGCCTCGCGGCCGTGTGGCGCGACACCTTGCTGCGCACCTGCTTCATCTACTGGGGCCTGTGCGCCTGCGTGATCGGCGGCGTGATGCAGGTCGCGCTGCCCCTGCTGGCCAGCAGCCGCCTGCACGGCGCGTCCGCGCTCGGCCTGCTGCTGGGTGCGCATGGCGCGGGCGCCCTGCTGGGCATGGCCGCGAGCGGCATCGCCGGACGCCGGCGCGCCGGCAATCTCGGCATGACCTTGTTGCTGATCGACGGCATCGTCGGCCTGCTGCTCGTGCCGCTGGGTCTGATTACCGCCAGCTGGCAGGGCGTGCTGATCAACGTCGTCATCGGCGTGCTGGGCGGCTTCGTGCAGGTCGCGGTGTTCACGTGGATCCAGCAGCGCGTGCCGCGCGAACTGCTGGGCCGCACGATGAGCCTGTTCATGTTCGTCTTCATGGGCCTGGCGCCGCTGGCCGCCGCGCTGGCCGGATGGATCGCCGGCCGCGTCGCCCTGCCGGCGCTGTTCGGCGGCGCCGGCGCGTGCCTCGCGGGCGCCGCGCTGCTGGCCTGGCTGTTCACGCCGATGCGTGCGCTGCGCGACGCGCCCGCCACGACGGTTTAGCATATCGGCTGTAACATAGGCGGTTATCCCACCGCAAAGGAACCCGCATGCCCCGCTTCGCCGCCAACCTGAGCCTGATGTTCAACGAGCTCGGCTTCATGGAACGTTTCGGCGCCGCGCGCGCGGCCGGCTTCGACGGCGTCGAGTTCCTGTTCCCATATGCCTTCGACGCCGAGCAGATCGCCGGCCGCCTGGAGCGCCATCGGCTGGAACTGGCGCTGCATAATTTTCCGGCGGGCGACTGGGCGGCCGGCGAACGGGGCCTGGCCTGCGATCCGCGCCGCGCCGGCGAGTTCCAGGACACCGTCGAACTGGCGCTGGAATATGCGCTCGACCTGGGCGTCAAGCGCCTGCACTGCCTCGCGGGCAAGCTGCCGCCAAACGTCGCGCCCGAGCGTGCGCACGCGGCCTTCGTCGACAACCTCCGCTTCGCCGCCGCCGCGCTGGCCCCGCACGGCATCGCCCTGCTGATCGAGCCCATCAACGACCGCGACATCCCCGGCTATTTCCTGACCCGCAGCGCCCAGGCCGCCGCCATCATCGCGGAGGCGGCCGTACCCAACCTGTTCCTGCAATACGACATTTATCACATGCAGCGCATGGAGGGCGACGGCTCGCCAACACGCTGCGCGAACGCATGCCGCTGATCCGCCACATCCAGCTGGCCGACGTGCCGGGCCGGCACGAACCGGGCACCGGCGAGATCAATTTCCCGTTCCTGTTCCGCACCTTGGACGCGCTGGGTTACGACGGCTGGGTCGGCTGCGAATACATTCCGCAAGGCGACACCGTGGCGGGCCTGGGCTGGCGTCCTTCCGTTTGAATTGATTATTGGCAATAACGAAGCGCCCAGGTTTGAAAGAATGGGGGCTTTTCCGGCCGGCCTTTTGCCGCCCAGAAAGGACCCATGGACCTGCGCCGCTGCCTCTCCGTTTTTGTCCTTGCCGCCAGCCTGTTGCTGGGCGGCTGTGCCAGTACCGGCCAGGTGAGCCTGGCCGAGGTGCGGCAATTCGCCGACGCCTCGGCCCGCCTGGGCGGCTACGGCGAACTGTCGCGCCGCTACCGCGACACGTACGAGCGCGAACAACCGTATCTGTCGCCGGCCGCCGACCGCATCGCCAAGGAAAACGATGCGCGCCGGCGTGCCGTCCATGACGACTTCGTCAGCATCCAGAAGACCGTCGTGCTGTACATGCAACTCATCCTCCGTTTTAACCTTAGCAATACGTG
>NZ_CDRNIL010000008.1:0-4907 GCF_977014125.1 Massilia phosphatilytica | reverse complement strand
CTGTTTTGCCTGGACCACTTGGTTCAGTTGCGTATTGCTAAGGTTAAAACGGAGGAGTTAGTTGGATGATCCAGCACCTCGGCGAAGCTCTCGATCAGTACCGGTACTCGGCCTTGCATGCCGGGGAGGAGCCCTCTTACCCTCAATGGGCGGACGATATCCTGATGGTCTGCGCCGAAGCCGAAGCAAACATTTTGCTGCGCGACGTGAACACCCCGTGTCGCAATGCCGCGAGAGTGCATGCGCGCCGTCTCATGTAATCGCTCCGGCATTCGCTCCCGAGGGCTGCCTGTTCAACTGGCAGCCAAGGTATTGCTTTCCCCTACATCGTGCATTTGCAGTTCCTCGATCTGTTCGAGGTGCACCCAATCGACGATCTCGGCTGCCGGCTGATATCCGGAAACCAGTTCGCTCAAGAGTTGCCTGAGCATTTCGACATTATTCAAAGCCAGGGCAAGCTCGACCGCAGCCAGACGCTCGGTCAAGCGTTCCAACGGCATCGCGTCGTCGTGCGCTTTCATGATGCGCGGGTGATCAGTCGGTGACGGGTTATCGCCGATCAGCAATTCCTCGTACAGCTTTTCGCCCGGCCGCAATCCGGTAATCACGATTTCGATATCGCCATGCGTGTTGTTGGCATCCCGCACGGTCAGGCCGGACAATTCCACCAAGCGTTTTGCCAGATCGATGATCCGCACAGGCGCGCCCATATCGAGAACGAAGACCTCGCCGCCCGCCGCCATGGCACTCGCTTGAATCACCAGTTGCGCAGCTTCCGGGATCGTCATGAAATAGCGCGTGATGTTCGTATGGGTCAGCGTGATCGGTCCGCCGTCCTTGATCTGTTGACGGAACAGCGGCACGACCGAACCGCTCGAACCCAGGACATTCCCGAAACGCACCATCGAAAAACGCGTGCAGCCGTTCGGGTCCTGCGCCAGGCCCTGGAGTACCATTTCGGCCAACCGCTTGGTCGCCCCCATGATATTGGTTGGCCGAACCGCCTTGTCCGTACTGATCAGCACGAAATCGCGTACACCGCATTCGGCGGCGATGCGCGCGGTGACCAGCGTTCCCAAGACGTTATTGCGCACACCTTCCGCGGGATTGTGCTCAACGAGGGGCACATGCTTATACGCCGCAGCGTGGTAGACCGTATCTGGTTTCCATGTCCGCATGATTTCGCGCATCCGTGTTTCATTTCGCACCGACGCGAGCAACGGAAGAATACGCACTTGGGAGTTGTTTAATTTGCGTTCCAGTTCGCTGTGAATCGTGTAGAGCGCATATTCCGACATCTCCACGAGCAGGAGCGTCTTGGGGGCCAGGCGAATAATCTGGCGGCAAATTTCACTACCAATCGACCCGCCGGCACCCGTGACCAATACGACGCGATCTCGAATATTTCGATGCAACAATTCGCTATGGGGCGGAACCGGTTCGCGCCCCAGCAGGTCTTCGATGTCGAGCTCATGAATATCATGGATCTGAACGCGGCCTTGCGCCAGTTCGATCAGGTCAGGCAGGGTTCGCACGTGCAGCGGCAGCTTCAATGCCTGGATCAGACCGACGATTTCCGCGCGCCGGGACCGTCCGACTCCCGGCATGGCCAACAGCAGATCGGTGATGCCGCGCTCATGCACGAGTTCGAGAAGCCGCGACGGTGCATAGATCGGCAACCCGTTGAGCGAGGCACCTTGCAGTTGTTTGGCATCGTCAACGAATGCGCACACCACCATTTCGCGGCTGTTGGCTAACGCTGCTGCCAGACTGGCGGCCAGCCGCGCCCGCACCATAAATCACGACCTGCGGCAAGGATTTCCGGTTCAGAATTCCTTGATACATGCCGCCCAACCAGTAACGGGCAAGCAGCCGGCTTGCCCCTACCAGAACGAATACGAGCAAGGGTACATTGATGCCGACGCTGCGCGGGACGCCCGGGATACCGACCAGTGTGAAGATCAGTGCATAAAGCATCCCGAACACGGCACAGGCCTGCACGAGTGCGATCAGTGCCGCGGTTCCGGAAAACCGGAAAATCGCGCGGTAAAAGCCGGTGACGATGAAGATCGGTAAAGCCAGGCCGGTCGCGACCGCGATTGCGATGATTCGATCGCTGTTCACGGAGAACGCCCAATTATCCAGCCTTAACGCAAAAGCGAGCCAGACGCACAACGCGCATACCGCGGCGTCGACGACCAGGGCGAGCGCCCGCTTTACCGGTCTGGGCAAAGACAACAGTTTGTCGGCAAAATCATTCAACATCATTGTCTCTGCGATCGGCCGGACGCCGCGCTCGCCTCGGAAAGCACACTGTCGATCACTGTGCAGGCCTTGTCGATCTCGGCCCCGGTCAACGTCGGATGCACCAGAAACATCACGCTGTTTTCGCCGAGCGCACGCGCATTCGGTAAGCGCATGCGCGGGCGGAACGCGGTGCCGCCAAATGCGCGTTCGAGATAAACCTCCGAACACGACCCTTGGAAACATGGCACGCCATGCTTATTGATTTCTGCGACGATCCGGTCGCGCGACCAGCCTGGTGCCAGGCCATCGTCGTCGACGTAGACATAGCATTTGTAATGCGCGTGTTCGATCTCATCCGGCAATACGGGAACGCGCACCGCGCCATGCGGGCGGCAGGCAGTCCAGATTGCCTCGGCATTCGCGGTACGTGCCGCAGTCCAACCCGACATGCGCGACAACTGGATGCGGCCGACGACAGCCTGCATTTCCATCATTCTCCAGTTGGTGCCGAAGTTTTCGTGAAGCCAGCGGAATCCCGGCGGATGCTCGCGTTCGTAGACGGCCGCGTAGCTCTTCCCATGATCCTTGAAGGCCCACATCGCGCGCCACAGTTGCTCGTCATTGGTCGTCACCATGCCGCCTTCGCCGCCGGTGGTCATGATTTTGTCCTGGCAAAAGCTCCAGGCGCCCACATGACCGATCGATCCGACACTCCGGCCTTTGTAGCGGGCGCCATGCGCTTGTGCGCAGTCTTCAATGACCCTGAAGCCATGCGCGTCGGCCAATTCCATGATGGGGTCCATGTCGCAGGTCCATCCGCCCAGATGAACGCAGATCACGGCTTTGGTGCGCGGCGTGAGTACACGGGCGATGGTCGCGGCCGAGATATTGCCGCTGTCGAGTTCAACATCCGCGAACACCGGAGTCGCGCCCGCATTGACGACGCAGGAGACGCTGGCGATGAACGTCCGCGGCGTGACGATGACTTCATCGCCGGATCCGATTCCAAGCGCCTTCAATGCGAGATCGAGTGCGAGGGTACCGTTCGCCAGCGCAATGGCATGATGGGTGCCGGACCAGGCGGCAAATTCTCGTTCAAATTCGCGACATTCGGTCCCTGTCCAATAATTGACGCGATTGGAAAGAAGTACCTGCTTGACTGCGGCCGCTTCTTCTTCGGTAAAACTGGGCCAAACGGAAAACGGTGTATTCAACATATGATTTCTTGGGATACTACTTCTGCTCGCGGAGCATAGGACGGGCGGGATTGCCGACGACAGTCGCCTCGGGCTCGACATTCTTGGTGACGACGGCGCCCATGCCGACCACGGCACCGCGGCCGATTACCAGCGGCGCGCCGGGTTTGCCCTGGCGAAGAATCGCGCCCGTCCCGATGTAAGCATGATCTTCAATTACCACATTGCCGTTGCATTTAACGCCGGGCGCAAAGGTGACATAATCTCCAATAACGCAATCATGGGCAACGTAGCTATAAATATTCGCGTGGAATTGCTTTCCGATCTGGATATTGCTGGTAAGCGTGACAAACGGGCTGATAATCGAGCCGGCGCCAATCTGCACGTCGTCCATGACAACAGCGTTATCTGCCATGACGTCAAAAAAATTCACGCCATCGTTAGTGCAACGGGCGGTAGCCGCTCCCGGACCGCACTGTTTGCAATCGCCACGACGATATGGCGCGAACTCGCTGGTTCAGCCAGCCAATTCTCATAACTCAGGACACGGTGGCTATTTATCTCAGGCGTCTGGGGATTGTCATCGACGAAAACAAGTTCCCACGGATCGATCTCCGCCTGGAGTTTCTTCCTTACCAGCGGAAGTACCTCACGACCAAAGCCGCTGGCACCAAAAACTGCAATTTTCCTTCGAAGAAACTCATCCATATTCGTTAATATGTTGCTTTTAATCGGGCTGCGATCGGCTATCGGCTTATGATTGGCTTCGTTACCCGTAAACTTCGACATCGTCGCCTCGCCTGCCGCGCTAATTCCTTCACGTATCAGTACTTTTCGGACGGTGCGCCAGATGATCCGCAGGTCCAGCAACAGCGTGCGGTGATCGACGTACCAAACGTCCAGTTTGAATCTGTCGTCCCAACTGATGGCATTGCGGCCGTTTACCTGGGCCCATCCTGTAATCCCGGGGCGGACTTCGTGCCGCCGCGCTTGCTCCTGCGAGTACAGAGCGAGGTACTCCATCAACAGCGGGCGCGGGCCGACCAGGCTCATGTCGCCCTTCAGCACATTCCAGAGCTCCGGCAGTTCGTCGAGACTGGTCGAGCGCAGAAAACGGCCGAACGACGTCAGGCGCTCGGCGTCGTGCAGCAGCACACTGTTCTTGTCGCGCGCATCGGTCATTGTTCGGAATTTCACCATCTGGAATGGCTTGCCTCCGCGGCCTCGACAGACAGCGGCAAGCCATTCCAGATGGTGAAATTCCGACGATGACCGATGCGCGCGACCAGTGTGCTGCTGCACGACGCCGAGCACCTGACGTCGTTCGGCCGTTTTCTGCGCTCGACCAGTCTCGACGAACTGCCGGAGCTCTCAAAGTGCTGAAGGGCGACATAGACCTGGTCGGCCCGCCGGCCGCTGCTGATGGAGTACCTCGCTCTGCTTCGCAGAGAGCGGGCAAGCACA
>NZ_CDRNIL010000007.1:0-10308 GCF_977014125.1 Massilia phosphatilytica | reverse complement strand
GGAGTTAGTTGGATGATCCAGCACCTGACGGCCAGCATGGGCATCGCGTGCATGGTGCCGGGCGAGCACAGTCTCCCGGCCGACCTGATCCAGGTCGCGGACGCCCTGCTCTACCAGGCCAAGGCCGAGGGCCGCAACCGCTTCCGCCTGGGCGGCGCGGAATGCATCGGTTGATACCCGGAACCGTACCCGGATTCGCTCCCGCGCAGGCGGCCGCGCACGACCTGCACACGTCGCGACGGCGCGCGCAACTTGGGTCCCCGCCTGCGCGGGACGACGATCCGAAGATCGCGGTCTCAGGCGTAACGGCGCACGAGGAATTCGGCCACGCACACCGGCTTCGTGCCGCCCTCGCGTTCGACCGTGACGGCCAGCGTGAGCTGGCTGGACCCGCTTCCTCGTCCAGCGCCGCCAGCACGATCGCCCCGCGCACGCGGCCGCCGGCCGGCGCCGGCGCGGGAAAGCGCACCTTGTTCAGCCCATAGTTCACGACGAGCTTCGCATCCACCATCACGAGCACGTCGGCCACCATCGACTCGGCAGCAGCGACAGCGTGAGGAAGCCGTGCGCCACGGTCGTGCCGAACGGCGATTCGCGCGCGCTGCGGTCCGGGTCGACGTGATCGACTGGTGGTCGTCGGTGGCGTCGGCGAACGTGTCGATGCGGTCCTGGCCGACCTCGAACGAGCGCGAGCGGCCGAGCTGCTTACGCCTCCAGCGCATCCAGTCCGCTCACTTCGTGCAATGCCTTAGCCATCGCGCGCCTCCCCGTCTGGCGCGCCCGAACATGCCCATGCCCTCGACCGTGCACACGGTCTCGCCATGCTGGTTGATGGCGACCCACTTCGACCAGACGACGCCGCGGTCCGGCTTCGACGCCGACGCCTTGACCTGCACGGTCCGGTAGCGCACGTTCAGCGTGTCGCCCGCGCGCACGGGCGCGAGCCAGCGCACGCCGTCCAGGCCGGGCGAGCCGCTATGCTCGACGATCTGCCGAGCAGCCCGTCGACGACGAGGCGCATCATCATGCCGCACGTGTGCCAGCCGCTGGCGATGACGCCGCCATAGATCGACTGCGCGGCCGCATCGCGGTCGACGTGGAACGGCTGCGGATCGTAGTCGCGCGCGAACGCGACGATCTCCTCTTCCGTCACGGTGCACAGGCCCAGGTCGATGTCCTGGCCCGGCTCGAAATCCTCGAAATACCAATACGCCTTCATGCGGCCTCCCCGTCGACGAAGCCCGGCTGCGCGATGAAGCGGGCCAGGTGATGGTCGCAGTCGCCCAGGGTCAGTTCGAACGTCGACAGGCGCTTGAAGTAATGCGACGCCGGCAGCTCGTCCGTCACGCCCATGCCGCCGTGCAGCTGGATCGCCTGCTGGCCGACGAAGCGCGCGGCCTGGCCCACGCGGTACTTGGCGGCCGAGACGGCGCGGCGGCGCTCGGCCGCGTGGCCGCCGCCGGCATCGCGGGCGTCTTCCGCGACGCGCACGGCCGCCAGCAGCGCCATCGAACGGGCCTGCTCCATGTGCACGTACATGTCGGCCATGCGGTGCTGCAGCGCCTGGAACTTGCCGATCGGGACGCCGAACTGCTGGCGCGTCTTGAGGTAGTCGAGCGTGGCGGCGAACAGGGCGTCCATCGCGCCGAGCGCCTCGGCGCACAGCAGGGCCGCGCCGTAGTCGGCCGCCGCTTCCAGGACGTCCCAGCCGGCATCCGCGGTGCCGATCACCGCGGCATCGCCGACGCGCACGTCGCGCAGCAGCACGTCGGCGGCGCGCTGGCCGTCCAGCATGCGCACGTCCCGCGTGACGACGCCCGGGGCATCCGCCGCGACCGCGAACAGCGTGATGCCCGCCTCGTCGCGCTGGCCGCCGGCGCTGCGCGCCGACACGACCAGCACGCCGGCCTGGGCGCCGTGCAGCACGACCTTCTTTTCGCCGTTCAGGCGCCAGCCGCCGTCGTCGCGGACGGCGCGCGTCGCGATGTCGCGCAGGTCGTGGCGCGACTGGCGCTCGCCCAGCGCGCACGCCAGCTTCAGCGCGCCGCCCCCGACGCGGTCCAGCAAATCGCCGTGCGCGCCGCCGCGGCGCAGGAACTCGGCGCCCAGCATCGTCGCGACATACGGTTCGACGACGAGGCCTCGGCCCAGCTCCTGCATGACGACGAACATGTCGACGGCGTCGCCGTCGAAGCCGCCGTGCGCTTGCGGCAGCGGCAGCGCCGTCAGGCCCAGCTCGGCGAGCGTGCCCCAGGCGGCGTCCGACACCCCGGCGGGCGAACCGACGATCGCGCGGCGGGCGTCGAACGTGTAGTCGCGTGCGATCCAGCGCTTGAGGGCATCGGCCAGTTGCAGTTGCTCTTCCTTGAAGTTGAAGTCCATGTCTTTCCTCACAGGCCCAGGATCATCTGGGAGATGATGTTGCGTTGGATCTCGTTCGATCCGCCGTAGATCGACGTCTTGCGGACATTGAAGTAATGCGGCAGCAGCGGCGCGGCGAAGTCGTCGTCGATGGCGCTGTGTTCGCGCGCGCCGTCGAGATAGGCCGGATCGAACGGCAGCGCCAGCGGGCCGGCCGCCTCGACCATCAGCTCCGACAGCCGCTGCTGGATCTCGGTGCCGCGCACCTTGAGCACGGACGCTTCCGGGCCCGGCGCCTTGTGGGCGTCGGCCAGCACGCGCAGCACGGTCATCTCGAGCGCCATGAGTTCGATCTCCAGGTCGGCGACCTTCGCCGCGAACAGCGGGTCGCGCAGCAACGGCCGGCCATCCTTCTGCTCGCGCCGCGCCAAGGCCTTCAACCGGGCGAGCTCGCGCTTGGACCGGCCCACGGCCGCGATGCCGGTGCGCTCGTGGCCCAGCAAATACTTGGCATAGGTCCAGCCCTTGTTTTCCTGGCCGACGAGGTTGGACACCGGCACGCGCACATTGTCGAAAAAGACCTCGTTCACTTCGTGGTCTTCGTCCAGCATGATGATCGGGCGCACGGTGACGCCGGGCGCATGCATGTCGATCAGCAGGAAGGAAATGCCCTCCTGCTTGCGCACGCCGGTGTCGGTACGGACGAGGCAGAAGATCATGTCGGCGTGCTGGGCCAATGTGGTCCACGTTTTCTGGCCGTTCACCACGTAGTACTCGCCGTCGCCGTCCCGTCGAAGGACGGCCGTCGTCTTCAGCGACGCGAGGTCGGACCCGGCGCCCGGCTCGGAATAACCCTGGCACCACCAGTCCTCGCACGACAGGATGCGCGGCAGGTAGTAGTCCTTTTGCGCCTGGCTGCCGAACGCCATGATCACGGGCGCGACCATGTTCACGCCGAACGGCAGCACGGTCGGCGTGCCGGCGCGGGCGCATTCCTCGTCGAAGATGTGGCGCTGCACGGGCGTCCAGCCCGGCCCGCCGTGCTCGCGCGGCCAGCCGGGCGCGACCCAGCCCTGGCGCGCCAGGATCCTGTGCCAGCGGACATAGTCGTCCTTTTGCAGGCGCAGGTGGTGTTGAACCTTGTGGCGCAGGTCGGCCGGCAGCTCGGCCTCGAGGAAGGCGCGTACCTCGGGTCGCGGAAAGCTGCAGGTCGTCGCCGGTGTAGGTCAGGTCCATGTTGTCTCCTTCGTTGTGCCGGCCAAAAAAGCACGACCGTTCAAAAGATTGTACCTGAAATCACCGTGCGATAAAGGGCCTCCAAAGCAGCGCCCCCGCGCGGGCGGGGGCGACGAATGCGTGATGACTGCGAACTGCGGATCAGTGCTTGCGGCGGCGGAGGACGCCCATCGCGCCCAGCATGCCCGCCGAACATCAGGGCGATCGACGACGGTTCCGGTACGGCAGCGGCGGCCGGCAGGCTCACCGGCAGGCCGGCGCCGGTGCCGGCTGTCGATCCCGCCGTCGGCGGCGTCCTGGGCCCGCGCCGGGCGGTTCGACGATCGCGCCGCCCGTCTGCCCGCCGGCGGGGCGCCGGCGTGACGACCGTGGCGCCATTGCCCGAATCGCCAGAATCGCCCGACGGCGCGCCGTTTCGAGGCACGCTGTCGCCCGCGCTCGTCGATCCGCCCGCCTTCTGGTGCCTGACCCGCCCCCAGTCACCGCGCCGCCGCCGGACGAGCCGCTACCGCCGCCGGATGCTCCGCCGGTGCCGCTGCTGCCGCTGCTTCCGCTGCTCCCGCTGCTCCCCGCCCGGCGTGCATCCTGCTGGCCCGGCGTGACCACCTTGCCGTCGGCTTGGTGGACACCACGGACATGCCGTTACCCAGCATCGCCGCGAGCTTGGCGTTGCTGGTGCTCAGCAGATACGTGCCTTCGATACCCTGCGAATACGACAATTTGACTTCCGTACCGGTCTGCCCGACGCTTGCGCTCGCCTTTTGATACAACGCCTCGGCGAGGTTACCGCTGCCATAGGCGGCGCCGCCGACCAGGCTGACGCCGTTCGCCAGCACGCCGGAACCGACGACGTCCGCGCCATTGCCGCCGGTCCATCCGGACAGGAAACCCGATTGGGCCGCTGCCGAGACCACTTCCGCCTGCGCCCCGCATGCGCTCCCGAACAGGAGAGCCGCCGCGATGAGGTAACGAGTTGACATAATGAACTCCTTGCTCAGTGTGAAAAGTTATTCTTAATTTAACTGCTGAGCCAATGTATCACAGCTGCAAAAATCACAATTTTCAATTGAACGACATAAAAAAAAGGCGAGGCCCCATGGGGAGCCTCGCCTTCGGCCACGTTTTCCGGCTGAAAAACCGGAAATGTCTATGGCATAGTTAACAATTCATCAGTTGCTGTTTTGTTTCAACATCGACAAGTACGGCATGGCGCGCGATGCCATGCGGGTGTCCGCCTTCAGCATGCCGGCCTCGTCGGCCAGGATGTGGGCCGCTTCCTGCAGATAGACGTCCTTGGCGTTCTTGGCGGCCTTCTCGGCGGCCAGCTCGGCCGTCAGGCTGCGCTCGTCGCCCTGCAGGCCGTCGTCGGCGCCCGCCGCGCCTTTCAGCACGACATTCGTCTTCTTCGGGCTCGTCGGCGACGGCACCTTGCCGCGCTGCTCCTTGCTGCCCGGTACCCGCGACCGGCTCGTCCGGGTTGTCCTTGCCGGCAAGGCGCGATTCGCGCAGGCGCGCCTTGGCTTCCTGGTTCTCGCGCTCCTTGCGGCGGACCGCTTCGTTGAGCGAGATGACGTTGTCCTTGCGCAGCTTGAGGGCTTCGGCGATGTCCTGCTCGATGTCCAGGAAGTCGCGGTCCTTGGCGACGCGCACGTCATGCTTCTTCTGCAGCGGATTGAACAGCTCCTTCAGGTCGCCGGCCGGCATATAGGTCGCCGGCTTGATCCGCACCCACGGCAATGCGTTCTCGTACGACTGCTCGCCGAAGTTGTCGTCATCCGACGTGATGGGGAACTTGATGTCCGGGGTGACGCCGCGCGAGCTGCGTCGTGCCGCCGTTGATGCGGAAGAACTGGGCGATCGTCATTTTCAGCTCGCCGTACTTCAGCTTGTCGTTCTGCGAGAAGCGGTCGAGGTTGATCAGCGTCTGCACGGTGCCCTTGCCGAAGCTCGGCTCGCCGATGATGATGCCGCGGCCGTAGTCCTGGATCGCGGCGGCGAAGATCTCCGACGCCGATGCGGAACCGCGGTTGATCAGCACGCCCATCGGGCCGTCCCAGGCCAGGCCGGCATCGGTGTCGCTCTCGACCTCGACGCGGCCTTCGGCGCTGCGCTGCTGCACGACCGGCCCCTTGTCGATGAACAGGCCGGTCAGTTCGACGGCCTCGATCAGCGAGCCGCCGCCGTTGTTGCGCAGGTCGATCAGGACGTTGTCGACCTTTTCCTTCTTGAGTTCGCCGAGGATGCGCTTGACGTCGCGGGTGGCGCTCTTGAAGTCCTTGTCGCCCTTGCGGCGCGCCTCGAAGTCCTGGTAGAACGTCGGCAGCTGGATCACGCCGATGCGGCGCTTCACGCCGTTGTCCGTGACTTCGATGATCTTCTTCTTGGCCGACTGCTCTTCCATGCTGATCTTCTGGCGCACGAGCGAGATGGTCGTGTGCTTGCCGTCCTGGCCGACGTCGGCCGGCAGCACGTCGAGGCGGACCGTGGAATTGCGCTCGCCGCGCACGAGCTGCACGACGTCGTCGATGCGCCAGCCCATCACGTCCGTGAACGGGCCGCTGCCCTGCGCGACGCCGACGATGCGGTCGCCCACCTTCAGCTTGCCGGACTTGTCGGCCGGACCGCCCGGGACGACTTCGCGGATCACGGTGTAGTCCTCGCGCGACTGCAGCACGGCGCCGATGCCGTCCAGCGACAGGCGCATGGCGATGTCGAAGTTCTCGGCCGAGCGCGGGCCCAGGTAGTTCGTGTGCGGCTCGATCGCCATCGCGTACGCGTTCATGAACATCTGGAACACGTCTTCGTTGTTCAGCTTCTTGAGGCGGCTCTGGTAGCCCTCGTAGCGCTTGTCCAGCGTCTCGCGGATCGACTTGTCGTCCTTGCCGGCCAGCTTGAGGCGCAGCCAGTCGTTCTTGACGCGCTTGCGCCAAAGGTCCTTCGCCTCGTCCTCGTTCTTTGCCCACGCGGCCTTCTCGCGGTCGATCTGCAGCGTCTCGTCCGTGTTGAACTCGAACTTGCCCTTCAACAGCTCGCGGGCGTACGCCATGCGGTCGAAGAAGCGCTGCTGGTACACGTTGTAGATCTGGAAAGGCACCGTCAGGTCTTCGTTGTTGATCGCATCGTCCAGCTTGTTGCGCACGGGCGCGAAGCCGTCGATGTCGGCCTGGGTGAAGTACAGCTTTTCGCTGTCGAGCGCCTTGAAGTAGGCGTCGAAGATCTTCGCGGACATCGCGTCGTCCAGCGGCATCGCCTTGTAGTGGTAGCGCCCGAGCACGCGCGACGCCCACAGGGCAGCCTGGGTCTGGGCGGCGGATGGCTTGAGCTGGACGATGGCGGCCTTGTCGGTCTGGACGGCGGCGACCTTTTCCGGCTGCGCCGTGACCACGTGGGCCGACATGGCAAACGCCAGCGCGACCATCAACATCTGCTTCTTCATTCTATAGGTTCTCCGGACGGGATATTCAATGGCGACTGCCAGGCGGGAGGGCTGACGGTCGCGCCGACGCAGCGGCGGATGCGACCCATTCTACAGGATAGCGCAGCGGCGCAGAGCCGGCTTGTACGCGTTTCAGCCGAGCTTAAGTCTTGACGGCGGCCGCGCGCCTACGCTTTTACAAATCGAAACAAACTGGTCTGAAACCAGCACAGGGCGAGGCCGGCCGCCGCGATGATCAACAGATAAGGCCAGCTGCGCAGCGCCAGCTTCCAGTCGACGGGCGACGGCCAGAACGACAGGAACTGCGGCGCCAGCAGCAGGGTCAACGCCAGGTCGGCCGGGCCGAAGTGCCAGGCCGCGCGCGTGCGCCACCACGCCACGCTCAAGGGCACGAGCAGCACCAGGAACGGCGCCAGCGCCGCCGGCGCCGCGTTATACCAGCGCAGGTTGGCAAACGACACCGACCCCAGCTCCCACGTGCGGCCGTTGCGGCGCGGGATGATGGTGAACCCGACCGGATCGGCGCCGAGCAGCAGCCCGACGGCGAAATGCGCCAGCTCGTGGCAAAACGTGCCGACGGCGCTGAACAGGAAAAAGACGGGGTGCGCCCGGGTGACCATCCAGATCAGGAATGCCAGCGCCAGCGACGGCGCGAGGTACAGCGCGATCTCGCCGAGGCCGCAGGCCCAGGCGGGCAGATGGGCGAGGCAACCTGCCGGCCAGGACATGGTCGGGCCGCGTCAGCCCAGGTAGAAGCAGCGGCCGCAGGCCTGGCGGTAGCTGTCGTTGCCGCCGATGCTGACCTGCTCGCCTTCGCGGATGCGGCGTCCTTCCGCGTCGACGCGGATGTTCATCGTCGCTTTCTTGCCGCACGAGCAGATGTTCTTGATTTCCTCGATATCGTCGGCCAGCGCCAGCAGATAGGCCGAGCCGGGGAACGGGTCGCCGCGGAAATCGCTGCGCAGGCCGTAGCAGATGACGGGCACGCCGCGCACCTGGGCCAGCTGGTGCAGCTGGACGACCTGTTCCCGCGTGAGAAACTGGGCTTCGTCGACCAGGACGCAGGCCACCGCCGGCGCGTCGTCCAGGAAGTTCGTACGCTGGTCGAACACGTCGGTCTGGCGCTGCGGGCCCAGGCGCGACGTGATGTGGCCGACGCCGTAGCGGTCGTCGATGGCGGCCGTGTACAACCGGACTTTCTGGCCCTGCTCTTCGTAGTTGTGTGCCACCTGCAGCAGCGACGTCGATTTGCCGGCGTTCATCGCCGAATATCTGAAATAGAGTTTTGCCACTGCCCTGCCCCGCCCTGGAATGCCGTTGTACGATCCGGCGATTATAGCAATCCGGCATACGGCGGCGCCAGCGGGGCCGGGCGGCGTCAGCGGCGCCGCCGCGCGGCCAGGCCGAACAGTCCAACCCGGCCAGCAGCATGCCGTAGGTGGCGGGCTCGGGCACGGCCAGCATCACGTTGTTGGCCGTCGGCCAATAGCTGCCGTTCGCCTGCAGCGTGACCGATTCCAGTGCGCTCGTCGACACGAAGCCGAGGAACGTCGTCTCCGTCGCGCCATCCAGCGTATAGCTCAGTGTGTCGCCATCGCTCGCGGTCAGCGTCAGGTTGCCGGACGGGAGGAATTGCCGGCGATGTCGGAGGCGAAGAACTGGCCGCCGAACGCGCTGACGCCGCCGGAGAAATTGCTGAACACGATGGTGTCGACCTGCGTGTTTATTCGACAGCCAGTAATCGCCCGGTCCGCCGGCACCCCACAGCGCGCCGTACGAATACGCCTGGTAGTCGTAGCTGCCGGCGGTGCGCGGCGGCGTCTCGCCCATACTGCTGCACGCGCAGGTCGTCGTAGGTGTCGATGCCCGGCGCGGACGCGGCGGACATGAAATCGGCCGCGTTCGTGTAGACCTGGATGTCGGCGCGGGCCGCGCACGCGGCGCACAGCAGGGCGGCCAGGCACAAGGGTTTCAGGGACAGCGAATGGTGGGTACGCACGTTGTTCTCCGAGGTTAGTCGATGGGATGACCCGGCGGGCCGGACCCAAGTACATACCCGTGCCGCATTCGATGCAATCTGAATGGCCGTGCATTCGCTGCCGTCTTGTGCTGCGTCTTGAGGATGAGGTGCGGAAGATCGGCGCGGATCGCCTCAGCCGCGGCGCCGGCGCGCCATCAGGCCCAGCAGGCCGATGCCCGTCGGCGTCGTGCCGTAGGTGGCCGGTTCCGGCACCGCGAGCACGACATTGTTCGCGGTCGGCCAGTACGCGCCGCCGTCCGTCGCCAGGGTCACGGACGTCAGCGGCGACGTCGAACACGAAACCGACGAACGAGGTCGTCGTCGCGCCCGTGACATTGTAGGTGAGCGTGCCGCCGTCGGCGGCCGTCGGCGCGACGTTACCGTCACCACGAACTGGCCGGTGACGTCCGACGCGAAGAACTGGCCGCCGAAGGCGCTCACCCCGCCGCTGAAGTTCGAGAACACGATGGGATTGTCGCGGGTATTGTTCGACAGCCAGAAATCCGTCGGACCGCCCGCCCCCAGATGCCGGTGTCGGAATACGCTGGTGATTATAGGCGGCGGCCTCGAAAGACCGTGTCGCCGTACGGTGCGATGGTCAGGTCGTCGGAGAAGGTATCGACGGCGCGGCGCGCCGAAGCAGCGCTGGCGATCCAGCTCTGGGACGTGTAAACCGTGATGCCCGCCTGGGCACCGGCCGCGGCGCACAACATGGCGGCAAGGCACAGCGGTTTCAGCACGGACAGCGGCAGCGATGGGATACGCACGATGCAGGCGAACGGCAGCTATTGGCCGACGGCCAACAACGTGATGCTGGCCGTGCCCGAGCCCGCCACCTACGGCATGCTGCTGGCCGGGTTGGGACTCGGCCGCGCCGGCGGCGCCGCTGACGCCGCCCGGCCCCGCTGGCGCCGCCGTATGCCGGATTGCTATAATCGGCCGGATCGTACAACGGCATTCCAGGGCGGGGCAGGGCAGTGGCAAAACTCTATTTCAGATATTCGGCGATGAACGCCGGCAAATCGACGTCGCTGCTGCAGGTGGCACACAACTACGAAGAGCAGGGCCAGAAAGTCCGGTTGTACACGGCCGCCATCGACGACCGCTACGGCGTCGGCCACATCACGTCGCGCCTGGGCCCGCAGCGCCAGACCGACGTGTTCGACCAGCGTACGAACTTCCTGGACGACGCGCCGGCGGTGACTGCGTAGGTGCTGGATGATCCAACTAACTCCTCCGTTTTGACCAATGGGTG
>NZ_CDRNIL010000006.1:0-3503 GCF_977014125.1 Massilia phosphatilytica | reverse complement strand
TGCTCGGCGCTGATACAGCCGAAGATCCGCTCGCGCAGGATCGCGCTACCGCCCACCAGCTCCGCGTAGCGCGCTGGCGATGGCGAGGTCGCTCTTGGCCAGCACCATGTCCATGTTCGACAGCAGCGTCGTGAAGAACGGCCAGTCCTTGCGCCATCTCGCGCAGCAGCGCCGAGGCGTTCGTCGCGGTCGCCGTCGGCGATCCAGCCGGAGCACCGCGGCGCCGAAGCCGTACCAGCCCGGCAGCAGCAGGCGGCACTGGCCCCAGCGAAAAGCCCCACGGGATCGCGCGCAGGTCTTCGATGCGGCGCGTCGACTTGCGCGACGCCGGGCGCGAACCGAGGTTCAGTTCCGCGATCTCGGCGATCGGCGTGGCGGCGAAGAAGTAATCCGTGAAGCCCGGGGTCTCGTACACGAGGTTGCGGTAGGCCTTGTACGCGCGCTGCGACAGCTCGGCCATCACGGGCTCGAAGCGCGCCAGGCGCTCGACCTGTTCGCGGTCGGCGCCGTGCGGCATCAGGCCCGCTTCCAGCGTGGCGGCGACGAGCAGCTCCAGGTTGCGGCGGCCGATTTCCGGATTGCTGAACTTCGACGAGATGATCTCGCCCTGTTCCGTCAGGCGGATCTGGCCGTTCACCGTGCCCGGCGGCTGCGCGAGGATCGCGTCGTAGCTCGGACCGCCGCCGCGGCCGACGGTGCCGCCGCGGCCGTGGAACAGCCGCAGCTTGACGTTCGCGTCCGCGAACACCTGCACGAGCTTCAACTCGGCCTGGTACAGCTCCCAGTTCGACGTCAGGAAGCCGCCGTCCTTGTTCGAGTCCGAATAGCCCAGCATGACTTCCTGCAGGCGGCCCTGGTGCTCGATGACGTCGGTCACGATCGGCAGCGCCATCCATTCGCCCATGATGGCGGCGGCCTGTTGCAGGTCGGGGATGGTCTCGAACAGCGGGATCACCATCACGTCGCTCGTCTTCTCGCTCGGCCGGTACAGGCCCGTTTCCTTTTGCAGCAGCAGGACTTCGAGCAGGTCGGACACGGTTTCCGTGTGCGAGATGATGTAGTTGCGGATCGCGCGCGCACCGTAGCGCTTGCGGACCTCGCGTGCCGTGCGCAGGATCTGCAGTTCGGAGTTCGTGGTCTCCGAATAGCTTTCGTACGGCGTGTACAGCAGGCGCGGCTGGGCCAGTTCGTCCAGCAACAGCTTGACCTTCGCGTCCTCGTCGAGCACGGCGTAATCGGCCTGCACGCCGGCGCGCGCGAACAGCTCGGCCAGCACACGCTCGTGCACGTCGGAGTTCTGGCGCAGGTCGACGGGCGCGAGGTGGAAACCGAATACCTTCACCGCGCGGCGCAGCAGGCGCAGGCGGCCGCGCGCCAGTTGACGGGCGCCGTTGGCGACGAGCGATTCGTGGATCGCGTCCAGGTCGGCCGGCAGCTCGGCCGCGCTGGCATACGCCGACGCGTCCGGGGCCGCAGCGCCGGCGACGAGCCAGTCGCGCGTCGCCACGAGGCGGGCATGCATGCCGTGCAGCGCCTGGCGGTACGGCTCGTCCTGGTGGTGCGGCGAGTTGTCCGGCGCACGTTCGGCGATGCGGCGCAGCGCCTCGGTGCTGCCGCACAGCGACTGCGCCTGCGACAGCTGCGACGCCAGCGTGTGCAGTCTCGGCAGGTAGAAATCGAGCGCTCGGGTCGACTGCGCCTTGAGCGTGGCACGCAGGATGTCCGCGGTGACGAACGGGTTGCCGTCACGGTCGCCGCCGATCCAGCTGCCCACTTTCATGAACGACGGCAGTTCCGTGCCGGCCCAGGCGCCATCCTTCTGCGCCAGCGTGTCCTCGAGGGCGCAGTACAGGCGCGGCAGGCTCCGGAACATCGTGTAGTCGAAGAAGGACAGGCCATTTTCCACTTCGTCCAGCACCGACAGCTTGGCGGGACGCAGCAACCGCGTCTGCCACAACGTCAGGATCGCGCGCGCCAGGGCTTCGTCGTTGTCCTGTTCCTCGTCGGGCGTCAGCTGCGTGCGGTCACGTTCGCCGATCAGGCGCGCGATCGCCATCTGGCAGTTGAGGACACTCTTGCGCTGCACTTCGGTGGGGTGCGCCGTGAACACGGGGCTGATGTGCGCGTTGTCGAAGAAGGCAGGCAGGTCGTCCATGCGGCCGGCGCCGAACACGCCGTCGACGGCATGGGCGATGCTGCCCTTCTTGGGCGCCGATCCGGCGGACAGGTGCGCGCGGCTGCGGCGGATGTGGTGCTGGTCTTCGGCGATGTTGGACAGCAGCGAGAAATAGGTGAACGCGCGGATCAACTGGGTGCGTTCGTCGGACGAGATACCGGCGAGGATCGCCGCCAGTTCCTCGTGCGCGCTGCCGTCCTGGTCGCGCCGGAAACCGATGGCGCTCTTACGGATCGACTCGATGCGGTCGAATACCTCGTCGCCCTCCTGCGCCCGGATCGTTTCCCCCAGCATGCGGCCGAGCTGGCGGATGTCCCGCCCCAGCAACTCTTCCTTGAAGTTCCGTGCCTCTTCAACGCTCATTCCAAGCTCTCCAGATCGATGCGTCGTGCGACGACGCAAAATGTAAATAATTTACAAATGAAGCACCCGCTGAACTATGCCGTTGCCGATATACCTTGTATATACGGGCCGGTTCGGGCTGCGCGGTGCCGCATGAGATGCAATGTTATGAAATTTTACTACAAACATTAGCCGGTTCGGTGTTCAAGGTTGAAAAAATGCTACACATGGGGAAACGAGCCGCCTTGTTTACCGGTTTTCGAACATCGCGATGATCTCGTCCGCCACCGCACGCACGTGCGGGGAGCGGCGCACGTCGTCGTGCATGACCAGCCAGAGTTTGCGGCGTACGGGACAAGACGGCGCCAAAGCGGTCAGCCCTGGCGCACCCGCCGCGGCGTAGCGCGGAAAGACGCCGACGCCACAGCCGGCAACGGCCGCCTGCAGCAGCGTCAGCAAATCGTTCGAGCGCAGGCAGTAGCGGCGGTTGCCGCGCAGCTTGTCCAACCACGCCTGCTGCGGCGCATCCTGCTGGAGTTCGTCGTAGCCGAGAAATTCCCAGTGCGCGGGTAGCCGGTTCGCGACGTAGTCCTCATGCGCATAGAGGGCGTAATCGACGTGTGCCAACAACTTGGTGACGAGGCCCGGCGCCGTCGGGCGCGCGAAACGCAGCGCGATATCGGCCTGGCGCCGCATCAGGTCCGTCGTGCGCGCCTCGGCGCGCAGGTCGATTTCGACGCCGGGCAGGCGCGCCAGCGGCGAGCGCAGGCGCGGCGCCAGCAGGAAGGCCGCCAATGCCGGCGGCGCCGAGACGCGGACGACGCCGGCAACCTCGCTCGCGCCGCGCGCCACGTTGAGCAAGGCGTGCATGTCGTCTTCCAGCTTGCGCGCATGCGGCACCAGCGCGGTGCCGGCCGCCGTCAGCGACCAGCCCTTGGGAAACCGGTCGAACAGGCGGGCACCGAGCGCGGTTTCGAGCGCGTCG
>NZ_CDRNIL010000005.1:0-3932 GCF_977014125.1 Massilia phosphatilytica | reverse complement strand
TTTTTTTTTACTTCGTTCAGTTACGTATTGCTAAGGTTCAAATCGGAAGGCATTAGTTGGATGATTCCAGCGCCTGGTCCGTGGCGAAGACCATGCCGTGCGAGCGGGCAATGCACGAGCGGTGGCAGGGTCAGGTACGACGATTCGGTGACGACGGGAGCGTTATTGGAGGACATTGTTGCGTGTTCGGTTGACGTGGAGGGTAGGAAGGGCCTGTTACCAGAACCCCTCCCCCCTAAGAACCGTGCGTGCGACTTTCATCGCACACGGCTCAAGCATAATAAAAGCTCCTAAACAGGAGCCGGTTTCACAACTTGCAAACCAAGGCGATGCAGTTGAGAGTGACAGTTAGGGTGCAATAATACGCGATTTCCGAGGGCATCGCTGCCGCCGGCGACACGGTAAACTATGTGATGGTCATGCCATCCGGTCTCCATGTCCATCTCGTATCCACACAATGCACACAAGCCGCGTTGTTCCATGTACAACGTTGCAAACTGCTTTCGGTAGCGCATGTTCTTCAACATACGTTCCTGTCGCAGGTCTTCGCCGTACTCTTCCCATTGCGGATCGTAGGGGTGAAATTCTCCCTTGATTTTCTTGTGGCGCTCGATGGGTGTCCCGGCGAGCGAGTACAGTTCCATCACCTCCTTGTTACCATCCTTTGCCACGACGTCCGCAGCAAACACCCAGTTCCGATCCCCGACCGTTCGCCAATACTTCTTGCGAATCCAACCGAGGTTCTTGCTGGGATGTCTGCGCTTGGCCCACCGCAGGAGCCGCCAGGTCAGCAACGACTCCATGCGCGAGAATGCCTGCTTGGCAACTACGGGACTGTGGTATTGCGCCCAGCCTCGTAACATTGGGTTCAGCATTCGGATCAGATCCTCTTGCTTTACCATTAGACGTTCTCCGATCGCCTTCCTCAACTTTTCATAGAACGCGTTTGCGTTCTTTTACTTGGCTTAATGAGCAGTTTTCCCTGATATTTCCGGAAATTCCACCCTAGGAAGTCAAAGCCTTGGTCGATATGCACGATCTTGGTCTTCGTCTGGGAAAGACGCAATCCCCGAGTTGCTAGGAAGGTTTCGATCCAAGACTGGATTTCTGTTTTCAACAGTTCTTCCGAACCGCCGGTCACTATGAAATCATCCGCGTATCTCACGACACCGACTTTCAGCTTTTCGAACTTCGATTTTCCGAATGTTGAACCGAGGTGTTTTACCAGCCCCGCTTCTAATCCATTGAGCGTCCAGTTTGCCAACGCAGGGCTGATGATGCCACCCTGCGGCGTTCCCGCTGTGGTTGCCAACAACTGCGTCAGGTCTACTACTCCGGATTTCAACCACTTCCGAAGGATCGTCTTGTCCATGCGAACGTTATCGATCAGCCAGTCGTGGTTGATGTTGTCGA
Organism: Massilia phosphatilytica; assembly: GCF_977014125.1. NCBI lineage: Bacteria > Pseudomonadati > Pseudomonadota > Betaproteobacteria > Burkholderiales > Oxalobacteraceae > Massilia > Massilia phosphatilytica. Next base: position 2,519 of record NZ_CDRNIL010000005.1, on the reverse strand, counting down.
AGAAGCCCTCAATGTCCGCATCCAACACCCACCGTGCCGACGTTTCTTGGCACAACCGGCGAAAGATTTGAGACATCGCGTCTGCTGTCGAGCGATTCTTCCGAAACCCGTACGAGTTCGGATCGCTCCCGGTTTCGAGTACCGGATCGAGCGCCAGCAGATGCAACGCTTGCATGGCCCGATCCTTCATGGTCGGGATACCCCAGTGGGCGTTCCTTTCCATTCGACTTCGGTATATAGACCCTTCGTAATGGCTGGGGCCGATATCGGCGCTTCTCCAACTGCGCAATTGCCGCAAACTTCTGCGACGGTGTATCCCATAACTGCTGGTCCACACCTGCGGTGCGCTTGCCTTGATTCTCTGTCACTCGTTTGACTGCCAGCGCTTTCGCACTAAACGAGCGGGTCAGCCACCGTTGTAGGGATTTCACCCTGCGCCAATTGCCTTCCTGTGTCGCCTTCGTTAGACGGATCTGCATGACTCTTACATTCTTTTGAACGCGCCGCCAGTCGATGGTGGCCCATTCGGTGGGAACGTCCGAGGACGCAGAACCGATTGCACTGCTTTCGATTACTTTCATTGCTGAGCCTCGTCGTAGTTTTACCCGCCGAGGGCGCAGTTCTCCCCCGAAGGGAATAACTACATCCCTTCGGGGTTGTTAAAAATGGAACTACTTGTCGTCTATGTAGTCGCCAGCGACTATTACACCTGATGGAAGTCTGCACGCTTTCACGTTAGGACAAATTTTGAATCCCTATCCGATCCATTACAGATCGGCGTTCGCTTTTTCCATCTTCCCATACCCGCTCCGCCAAGGACTCCCCTTGCGGGTTGCTTGCCTATCTCCAGAAATCTAGATAGGCGGCGAGTCGGGCTTACCACGTTCCCTGCGATACCGGCACGGCCTTACTGCGCCGCACATGGCTGTTTAGGGTCTGACTATCCCCCGGTGGTTCAAGGACGACGTGTCCCCAGTTTGCACGGGGACATCCAACCACACACCTTTTGGTTCAGGCCGCCAGCAGATTGGGCCTGTCAATAGTCACGAGGGTTCAACCGTCAGTTCACGTTACGTTACCCATGCAGCCTCACCTAGCCCCTTACCGCTTTTCTGCTAGCAGTTTCCGCTCCAACACTCGCGTGGTAGAACGCCGTTTTACCGGGGGTACATTGTCATCGGAGCTTCACACCTTTCCGTTACCGGAAACGCATGTCCAATTAGGTGGCAGGTGGTCGTACACCTGGTCACGGTCCCCTTACCGTCCAGAGAACGGATTGGGGCGTGACAAGGCATCGCAGAACTTGCACGATCTTGTTGTTCCATCTTTGAACACGACAAAGATTGCCTTCGTCTTGTATCCCTCGGTGAGGAGTTCAGAGGCTCTGGATTTGTTTAAATTTCTTCATAACTTGTCGCAGAGAAACAACACATTGCGAACCCTTTAGAGGATGTGGATCGGTTTAGCGCGGTCCGGAGCAGTAAAAGACACTGTTCCAGACGAGTTAGACCCGAACTTTTAGCAACGTGATTGTTTGATTTTTATCCCAGAATTGCGGGCGCAACTTGGGAGCCCTCGGTGTTTAGATGCCAGTCCTTAGAGATTTTATTAACAAAATCAAGGACTTACCGATTGGCTTTCAGATGGGTACAGCTTCAAATTGCTGCCGCAAAGGCGGCGATCGCGACAACGTGTCGCACGCAAACCGCTATTGTAAGCCACCCTTGCCGCTCCCGCCTCGGCCGGCTCGATTTCTGTCGTGGGCGGGAAACGGTCGGGCGCCGCGCTCAGCGGCGCAGCTCCCAGCCGCCGTCGACGTCGATCACGCTGCCGGTGATAAAGGTATTGCCGGCCAGCATGACGATGACGTCGGCCACGTCCGCCGCCGTGCCGACGCGGCCGGCGGGCACGGCGGCGCCCATTTCCTCGAACAGGCGGCTGCGCTGCGCGTCCGGCACGCGGTGCCACCATGGGGTATCGATCACGCCCGGCGCCACCATATTGACGCGCAGCGGCCGCAATTCCGACGCCAGGATGGGCAGCATCGCCTCCAGCGCCCCGTTGATGGCGGCCAGGCCCGCCGTCCCCGGCTGCTGGGCGCGGGCGGAGATGGCGCCGACCAGCGTCGCGGAACCGCCGGCCGCGATGCCGGACAGGCTGGCCTGCAAGGCGTTTAGCTGGGGCCAGAACTTGCCGTCGAAGCCGGCTTGCAGCTCGTCGAGCGCCAGGTCGCGGAACGTGCCCGCGCCGGCCGCGCCGGACGCGCACACGACCAGGTGATCGAACGGACCGGGTGGTCGGCAAAGAACGCGTCGCACTGCGCGCGCCGGGGCGGCGTCGAGCTGGGCGAAGCGTACGCCGGGCACGTCGAGGGCGGCGCCTTGGCGGCATCGCGCCCCGTCACGGTCACGCTGGTCGCCCAGTTGCGCGACGCGGCGCGGCCGGCGCGGGCACGTTCCGCGACCTGGCGCTCGACGACTGTGAGCCGCTTCGAGCGGCAAGTTCTGGCCCCAGCTGGA
>NZ_CDRNIL010000004.1:0-1392 GCF_977014125.1 Massilia phosphatilytica | reverse complement strand
CATCATCCGCAGCATGAAGGCCAGCGGGAAGGCGGCCTGCATCCTGCCGCACGGCGTGCTGTTCCGCGGTAATGCGGAAGCCGCCATCCGCAAGCAACTTGTCAGCAGCGGCGTCCTCAAAGGCATCATCGGCCTGCCGGTCAACCTGTTCTATGGCACTGGCATCCCTGCCTGCATCCTGGTACTGGACAAGGAAAACGCCACCGCCCGCAAGGGCGTGATGATGATCGACGCCAGCAAGGGCTTCATCAAGGACGGCAACAAGAACCGCCTGCGCGAGCAAGACCTGCACCGCATCGTCGACAGCTTTCAGAAACTGGACGACGTGCCCGGCTACGCCCGCATGGTGCCGCTTAGCGAGATCGCCAGCGAGAAGAACGACTACAACCTCAACTTGCCGCGCTACATCGACAGCACGGAGGCCGAAGACATCCAAGACCTCGACGCGCACTTGAATGGAGGCATCCCGAACCGCGACCTTTTCGGCGCGACCAGCGCCTTAGCCCCCTACTGGCGGGTGATGCCCGCACTTCGCGCTGCGCTGTTTGCGCCGCTGCGTGAGGGCTATAGCCAGCTCCAGCAACCCGTAGCCGAGATCAAAGCCGCCATTCTGGGGCATGCCGAGTTCAGCGCCTTCCAGGCGACCGTGACCGAGCGCTTTGCCGACTGGCAAGTCCGCAACGAGCCGTGCATGAAGGGCTTCAAGCAGGGCGACCACCCCAAGGCCTTTATTGAGCTGCTGTCAGAAGATCTGCTGGCGACCGCCAAGTCCGTGCCGCTGATCGATGCCTACAGCGTTTATCAGCACTTGATGGACTACTGGGCGGAGGTGATGCAAGACGACGCCTATGCGATCGCCCTGGACGGCTGGGTGGCCAAGCCGGCGCGCATTATCGAGACCGACAAGAAAGGCAAGAAGAAGGACAAAGGCTGGGCCTGCGAGCTGGTGTCCAAGCCGCTGATCGTGGCGCGCTATTTCGCTGCGGAGCAAGCGGCTCTAGATGCCAAGCAGGTGGCGCTAGATGCGGCGAGCAGCGCGATCACCGAGCTGGAGGAAGTACACAGCGGTGACGATGCCGCGTTTAGTGGCTTCGACAAGATCAACGCGGCTGCCGTTAAGGACCGCATCAAGGAAATTGGTGCCGACCCGGACGGCGCCGCCGAACTGAAGGTGTTGAAAGACTGGCTCAAGCTCAGCAGTGATGAAGCGGCCCTGAAGAAGACCGTCAAGGAACTGGATGCCGAGCTGGACCAGTTGGCTCATGATCAGTATGCCAAGCTCAGTGTCAGCGACATCCAGCGGCTGGTCGTGAATGACAAGTGGCTGGCCCATCTGGCAGCTGATCTGCAAGCCGAACTCGATCGCGTAAGCCAGACGCTGACCCGTCGCAT
>NZ_CDRNIL010000003.1:0-5108 GCF_977014125.1 Massilia phosphatilytica | reverse complement strand
TTGTGGTGCCTTCGTTCAGACGTATTGCTAAGGTTAAAACGGAGGAGTTAGTTGGATGATCCAGCACCTCTGCTCGCGAGCTTCGGCCCGCAACGCCTGATCTGGGGCAGCGACTGGCCGGTGCTGAACCTGGCGGCCGATTACGCGGGCTGGATTGCCGCCTGCGCCGCGCTGCTGGACGGCCTGGATGCGCCGGACCGGCACGCCGTGTTCGGGCTGAACGCCCGGCGTTTTTACCGTATCGGCTGAGGAGGAGTGATATGCAGAGAATGGGAATGATGATCGGCATCGCGCCGGAAAAGATCGCGGAATACAAGGCGCTGCACGCCGCCGTCTGGCCGCAGGTGCTGGCGCGGCTGAGCGAGGCGAACGTGCGCAACTACGCGATCTTCCTGCGCGAACCGGAGAACGTGCTGTTCGGGTATTGGGAATACCACGGCGCGGACTTCAATGCCGACATGGGGCGCATCGCGGCCGATCCGGAAACCCGGCGCTGGTGGACGTTCTGCAGCCCCTGCCAGGTGCCGCTCGCGAGCCGGGCCGAAGGCGAGCACTGGGCGATGATGGAGCCGGTGTTCCACATGGATTGAGCGTCCGGATCGTTATCCGGGTCGACGGGCGCGGACGGCTGGCCAGGCTGCGCCGCCGCACCCGGCGCGATGTCAGCCGTCGCTGCGCAGCGCCGCGATCGGGTCCAGCGCCGCCGCCTGGCGCGCCGGATACACGCCGAACCCGAGTCCCACCGCCACGCACGCCAGCACGGCCAGCAGCAGGCTGACGGGCGACCACGCGACCGACCACCCGGCCAGCGCCGCTATGCCGTAGGCCGCCGCGGCGCCCAGCACCAGGCCCAGCGCGGCGCCGCTGACGGCGATCACGAGCGCCTCGGCGAGGAACTGCTCCACCACGTCGCGCCGGCGCGCGCCGAGCGCCCGTTTCAGGCCGACTTCCCGGCGCCGTTCCAGCACGTTGGCCAGCATGATGTTCATGATGCCGATGCCGCCCACCAGCAGCGACACGGCCGCGATCGAACTCATGACGATGGTGAAGATGCGCTGCGTCTGCTGGTTCTGGCGATACAGGCCCATCGGCACGATGAGGCTGGTGTCGTCGACGCCGCCGTGGCGCTGGGCGATCAGCGCCTGCAGCACGCGCGCCGCGTCGTCCGGCGCCACCTTGCCGTCCAGGCGCACGCTGAGGCCGTCCACCTCGTCGTCGATGCGGCGGAAACTGAATCGGGCGCGGCCCGTTTGCCAGGGCACGAACAGGCGTTCGTCGTCCAGCCCCAGCTTGACGCCTTCGAATTCGGATTTGCCGGGCGTGCGGTCGGCCAGCACGCCCACCACCTGCAGCCACACGTGGTTGACCTTGACCCGCTGGCCGATGGCCGGCGCGGCGCCGAACAGCGTGTGCGCGAGGCGTGCGCCCAGCACGCACACGGGGGCCAGCGTGGCGCCGTCGGCCGGGGTGAGCCAGCGGCCCGCCGCCAGCTGCAGGCCGCCGTGTTCCGCGTAGCCCGGCGACACGGCGAAGGCCTGTCCGCTCACGACGCGCGCGCCGACGATCAACTGGTCGACCTGGATCTCCTTTCAGCGCCACCGAGCGGGCACCCGGCACGACGGACAGCGCCGCCACGCCGTCGGCAGCCGACAATCCCAGCGACCGGGGACGGACGTCCTTCAAGTGCTCGGCGTCGATGCCCTTGCTCTCGACCAGCACATTGTTCAGCCCCAGCTCCGCCACGAGCCGCAGCGCCTCGCGCCTGCTGCCTTCGCCCACGGCCAGCATGGCGACGATGGCGCCCACGCCGAAGATCATGCCCAGCAGCGTGAGGCCGGTGCGCAGTTTGCGCCGCCGCAGCTCGGCGACGGCTTCCAGCAAGAGTGCGCGATTCATGTGGTCTTGTCCCTTGGAGGCAGCAGCACGACGCGCGCGCCGGGCGCGAGGCCGCTCCTGATTTCGCTGCGCACCGGGCCGCGCAGCCCCAGTTCGACGGCGTGCTTCACCGGCCGGCCGGCGTCGATCGTGTACACGGCGTAGGCGGCGCCGTCCTGCACCAGCGCGATGTTCGGCACCGTCAGCGCCGCCGCTTTCGCCACCAGGCTCACCGTGCCGCGCAGCGCCTGGCCCGGCTTCAGGCCCAGCCGGCGCGCCTGTTCGGTGCCGATGGCGGCGTCGAAATCGCTGTACTTGACGGGCGAATCAGGCGAGACGGTGCTGGCGCTGCTGCCGACCCGCGTCACCGTCAGATCGAGTTCGGTGCCGGTGCCGGCCAGGCGCACCCGCACGGGCAGGCCGGGCTTGAGACCGTAGGCCTGGCCCTCGGCCACGCTGAAGTGGGCCACGAGCTGGTCGAGGTCGGGCAGGGCGCCGAACGGCTCGCCCGCCATCTGGCTGGCGCCGACCTGCGGCTTGGCGCCGTCCCAGCGCGCGCCCAGCAGGAACACGCCGTCGTGCGGCGCCACGAGCTCCAGCGATTCCAGGCTCTTGCGCTGCTGTGCGGCGTTCTGCACGACGCTGTCGCGCTGCGAGTGCAGCACGGCGTCCTGCGCGGCGCCGCGGGCCCGGGCCTGGCCGCCCTTCCATGCGAGGTAGGTGCGCTTCTTCGTGAGGAAGCCGACGTCGGCCAGCGCATCGAGGATCGTGTTGCGGGCAAAGACGGAGAGGTCGACGCCGGCATAGCGCCGCGACAGGCCCAGGTCGTCCTCGACCTTGGCGCGGTCGCCGGCGAGGACGCCCCGTTCGACGGCCGCGTTCTGGCGATTGGCTTCCTCGGCCAGCGTCTTGCGCAGCAGTTCGACGTCTGCCTGCGACAGTTCCGCGCGCGCCTGCGGGGCGTCGAACCGGGCCACCACCTGGCCTTTCGTGACGCTGCTGCCGTCCGCCACCATGTCCACCAGCACGCGGGTCGTCCAGCCGCTGCCGGGCACCGCCAGCGGCGTGTTGGCGGCGGCCTTGATCTCGCCGTCGACGTCGAGCGTTTCACTCCACGCCCGCGCGGCGAGGGTTTCGGCGGGGCCGGACGCCGCCGTCGACGACGCGCCGGCGACCGGACAGCAGCGCGGCCAGGCCGGCCGCCAGCGCGGCGGCGCTTTTGTGAAGATATGGCATCGGTTCTCTCATGGCTGAGGCGCGGCGGCGGCCACGCGGCGCACGGCGTCCGGCAACAGTTCCACCTGGACGGCGGCGCCGGGTTTGAGGTCTTGCGGCGGCGCGTCGAATTCGAGCTGGACGTCGCGCACGACGGCCGCCTGCGCCGCCGACTTGCTGTGGAAGGCGCGTCCGAGGCCGGTCACGCGCGCCGCCAGCGCCTGGCGCGCGCCGCCCACGGTGACGCGCGCGGCCTGGCCCACCTGCACGCCGGCCGCCTGCGCTTCGGGCACCTTGGCGTCGACGCCGAGCCGCTCCGGATCGGCCAGCGTCGCGACCGACAGGCCCATCCAGACCTGGCTGCCGATGCTGAATTTATTGCCGTCCATGCCGATCCGGTGCAGCACCATGCCGCGCCGCGGCGCCACGACGGTCAACGCGGCCTGGCCCTTGACCAGGTCGGCGATCTGGCCGCGCATCTGCGCCACGTCGGACGCCAGGCCCGCGCGCTCGGCCCGGCGGGCGCGCCGCTGGGCCTCGAACTGGGCCTGCATCAGCTGCGCCAGACTGGCCTTCTCGGCGCGCTCGATCACCAGCTTGTCGTAGTCGACGCGGCGGATCAGGTCCTTGGGCTGGCTGGCCTTGCGCTCGGCCTTGTCGGCATTGCTCTGCGCCTCGGCCTGCGCCAGCGCGCCGGCGCGGTCGGCCTCGGCCTGGTCCAGCCGCAGCTTGTCCAGCGCCCGCTCGCGTTCCTGCAGCGCCGCCCGCAGCGCGATCAGCCGGTTCGTCACCTCGCTCGCTTCGAACACGGCGATGGGCTGCCCGGCCTGCACCAGCGTGCCTTCGGGCGCGAGGAACGCCAGCTTGTACTGCCAGATGAACGGGATGGTGGGCGGCGCCACCGGCGTCGAGCGGCGCGACGCGATCTCGCCTTCGATCGTCAGTCCGGCGGCGGACGCCTTCACCGGCTGCGCGGCGGCACCCGGCGCCAGCGGTTCGACGAGCACGCTCATGCCGGCCGCCAGCGGCAGGCCGTGACGGTCCGGCAGCGCGATCCTGGCGCGGAAGTAGCGCCCCTGGCCCCAGCGCGGCCGCGCTTCCGGCGCGCTGGTGATCCCGGTCAGCGTGCCGGCCAGCGCCACGCCGGGCAGGGCGTCGAAGCGCAGGCCGACGGCCTGCCCGGTGCGCAGGTAGGGACGGTCCGCTTCCAGCACCCAGGCCGTGACGACCATCCGGCCATCGCCCAGCACCGTGCCGGCGGCGTTGCCCGGCCACGCCGTCGATCCCTCGTCCAGCCGCTCGCCGCGGAAGGGACTGTAGCCGTGCACCACGATGCCCGCGCGCGTGGCCCGCACTTCGGACTGCGCGAGCTGGGCGAGCTGGAATGCCTCGTTGATCTGCATTTTGCGCACTTCGAGCGCGCCGTCTTCCCGGCGCCGCGCGACGGCCGCGCGGGCATTCCCCAGGCTCTCCCGCTTGATCGCGAGGTCGCGCGTGGCGCGGTCCAGTTCGGCCTGGTGGCGGTCGTAGTCGAGCGCCGCGATCTGCCGTTTCGGCAGCGCCGCATCGACCTTCGCCTTGTCCAGCGCGGCCTGCGCGCTGACCAGCGCCTTTTCGGCTTCGACGGCCGCGACTTCCAGCGTGGCCGTCTCGCTGTCGGCCTTGGCGCGGGCGCGGTCCCGCTCCATCCTGAGCTGGTCGAGATTGGCGGCGGTCGCCGATTCCGTCCGCAGCACCACGTCGCCCGCCTTCACCAGCGTGCCCTCGGGGACGAAGTTGCGCAGCACGATGGGCTGCGTGTTCGAAGGCGGCACGAAGATGGTCTGCGAATCCTCCGCTTCCACCTCGCCGGTCAGCAGCACGGGACGCGCCGTGGCCGCGGCGGCAAGGCCCGGCGCGGCGGCGGCCGGCGGCCTGGCGGCGGTCCAGGCATGCGCGGCGGCGGCGCCGATCGTCAGCGCCAGCGCCGCGCATCCCAATGCGACGCCGCGCCGCGTCATGGCTGGCCGCCGGCCACG
>NZ_CDRNIL010000002.1:0-8480 GCF_977014125.1 Massilia phosphatilytica | reverse complement strand
GCCCAAGGATGCCGCCGCGCGCGCGCGCGCCAGCTGGCGCAGATCGTCGCCTGCGACATCCATCCGGTGAACAACCTGCGCGTGCTGCGCTATCTCGTGAACGACCTCGGCCTGTCGGAAGAGGTCAAGACGCAGTGGTACCGTCACTGGCTGCTGGGCGGCCTCGACGTGCTGGAAAAGCACCTGGCGCGCGACCCCAGGCGCGGGGCCGCTGTGCCACGGCTATCTGCCGACCATCGCCGACTGCTTCCTCGTGCCGCAGGTGTTCAATGCGCAGCGCCAGGGCGTCGACATCGCGGCCTATCCGAACATCGCGCGCATCGACGCGGCCTGCGTGGAGATCCCCGCTTTCGTGGCGGCGCATCCGTCCCACCAGCCGGACGCGGAATAAGGCGGACCGCGCGGCGAGTCGACCCGCCGCGCGGTCCGCCGCTAACGTCAGTGCCGCGTCTGCTGACCCCGTGGTCGAGCGATCCGGCTCGGCCGGCGTCGAGATTTCTTCCAGCGTATGGTCGATGCCGGCCGAATGCTTGGCCGCCATGTCGCCCAGCGAGACGATGCCGACCACCTCGTGCGACGCCCGCGTCGACGACGGGCACGCGGCGGATCTGCACGTCGCCCATCTGGCCGAATACCTCGTCCACCGACTGGTCGGGCGCGCAGGTGCGCACGTCGGTGCTCATCACGTCGCCCACGCGCGTCTGCCCCGGCGCCTGGCCGGCCGCGGTCGAGCGGACCGTGATGTCGCGGTCGGTGATCATGCCGACCAGCCTGGGGCCGTCCAGCACGGGGATCGATCCCACGTTCAGTTCATCCATCATCTGCGCGGCGCGCTGCACGGTTTCCTGCGGCGAAATGCTTTGCACGTCGCGGGTCATCACATCCTGAATCGTCTGCATTTGCATCTCCTCGATACGTTCACACGGCGTTAAAACGGGAATGCATGATGCACGCATTCGCGAATGCCGGACGCTACGTTGACTTGCGGAACAGCCCGTACATGAAGGACTTGTGCGAACCCGGCTCGGCTACAATTTGCCCCTTTTAACCGTGATCGATGCCATGCCGGACCACGCCATTTCCGCCGCCATTCCCCCGACCATCGCCGCTGCGCTGGAGCGCGCCGACGCTTCCTGGCGCCCGCATCTCATTGCCGGCCTCGACGCGATGATGCGGGCCGCGCCCGCCTACCTGCCGGATCTGGCGAACGACCATTACCTGCCGACGGCCGGCCGCCTGTTCGCCGCGTTCGCCCTGCCGCTGCCCGCCGTGCGCTACGTGCTGGTGGGAGAGGGCCCGTATCCGCGCCGAAGAGAGCGCGACGGGCGTGTGCTTCATGGATGGCGCGGTCGGGCCGCTGTGGTCGGACACGGGCCTGTCGAAGCCCGTCAACCGCGCGACGTCGCTGCGCAACTTCATGAAGATGCTGCTCGTGGCCGATGGTCAGCTGAGCCCGGACGATACGGGCGGCGCGGCGCTGGCGCCCGTCGCGAAGGCGGCCGAGGCGAACGGTGCGATCCGCACGCTGGCCGAGCTGCAGGACAACCTGCTCGGCCACGGTTTCCTGTTGTTGAATGCGGCCCTCGTGTTCCGCAAGCACGTGCCTCCCGTGCAGGAAGCGCGCGCCTGGGTGCCGTTCCAGCGCGCCGTGTTCGCCGCGCTGGCGGCGCGGGCCGACAAGCCGACGCTGGTCTTGTGGGGCAAGATCGCCGAGCAGCTGAACAAGGTGCCGGAAACGGCGGGCTTGCCGCAGATCCACGCCGAGCACCCATACAACCTGTCGTTCATTCGTCACGCGGGCATGCAGCAACTGTTCGGCCTGATGCATTTGCTGCGCCGCCGCTGAAAAGGGGGCGCCAAGCAAAGGCTGGCGAAATACGCTATACTTGACTAAATCGATCAACTAATCAGGCTTTGCTGAATGTCCTCGAGGACAGATGAAAGCTTGATTGATCGAAGAGAAGCAAGATTTTAACACTGTCTGGAAAACCAACCGGGGTTGTGATGCGTCTGACCACCAAAGGCCGTTTTGCTGTTACCGCGATGATCGATCTCGCCCTGCGCCAGGGCAATGGTCCGGTCACGCTGTCGGGCATCAGCCAGCGCCAGGCCATTTCGCTGTCCTACCTGGAGCAGTTGTTCGGCAAGCTGCGCCGGCACGAGATCGTCGAGATCGGTGCGCGGCCCGGGCGGCGGCTACAGCCTGGCGCGCACTGCCGACAAGGTGACACGTCGCCGACATCATCATCGCCGTCGACGAGCCGATCGATGCGACCCAGTGCGGCGGCGAGGAAAGAGGCTGCCACGGCGCCGACGCCGCCGGCGGCACCCGCCGCATGACGCGCGAGCTGTGGGCCACGCTGAATGCCCAGATCGTGCTGATCTCCTCGATTCCGTCACGCTGCAGCACCTCGTCGACCAGCAGAAGCAGAAAGAACAGAACGTCGTGGTGATGCACCGCCCCGCGCCGTCGGAAAATACTGAAGCTAAGCATATTGGAGTGAACTGATGAACGCGCCCTTGGACAAAAAAATCGAGCAGAGCTTCGCGACTGCGCCGCATTTCCCGATCTACATGGATTATTCGGCCACGACGCCGATCGACCCGCGCGTGGCGGACAAGATGATCCCGTACCTGCGCGAGCAGTTCGGCAACCCCGCCTCGCGCAGCCACGCGTACGGCTGGAGCGCCGAGGCGGCCGTCGAGGAAGCGCGCGCGCAGGTCGCGGCACTCGTCGGCGCAGATCCGCGCGAGATCATCTGGACCTCGGGCGCGACCGAATCGAACAACCTCGCACTCAAGGGCGCGGCGCACTTCTACAAGTCGAAGGGCAAGCACATCATCACGGTCAAGACCGAGCACAAGGCCGTGCTGGACACCGTGCGCGAACTGGAACGCCAGGGCTTCGAGGCGACCTACCTGGAACCGCAGGACAACGGCCTGATCTCGCTCGAGCAACTGGAAGCGGCGATCCGTCCGGACACCATCCTCGTGTCGGTGATGTTCGTGAATAACGAGATCGGCGTGATCCAGCCGATCAAGGAAATCGGTGAACTGTGCCGCAAGAAGGGCGTGATCTTCCACTCCGACGCCGCCCAGGCCACCGGCAAGGTGCACATCAACCTGGAAGAGCTCAAGGTCGACCTGATGACCTTCACGGCGCACAAGACCTATGGCCCGAAAGGCATCGGCGCGCTGTACGTCCGCCGCAAGCCGCGCGTGCGCCTGGAAGCGCAGATGCACGGCGGCGGCCACGAGCGCGGCCTGCGTTCGGGCACGCTGCCGACGCACCAGATCGTCGGCATGGGCGAAGCCTTCCGCATCGCCCGCGAAGAGATGGATGCAGAGACCGCGCGCGTGAAAGCGCTGCGCGACCGCCTGGCCAAGGGCCTGACGGAGATCGAAGAGGTCTACATCAACGGCGACATGGAACACCGCGTGCCGCACAACCTGAACGTGTCGTTCAACTTCGTCGAAGGCGAATCGCTGATCATGGCCATCAAGGACATCGCCGTGTCGTCCGGTTCGGCCTGCACGTCGGCCAGCCTGGAACCGTCGTACGTGCTGCGCGCCCTGGGCCGCAGCGACGAACTGGCACACAGCTCGATCCGTTTCACCATCGGCCGCTTCACGACCGAAGAAGACATCGACTTCGCCGTCAACCTGCTGAAGTCCAAGGTCGGCAAGCTGCGCGAACTGTCGCCGCTGTGGGAAATGCACAAGGACGGCATCGACCTGAACTCGATCCAGTGGGCCGCCCACTTCAGTTCACCGAACAGAACGCCAAGGAGTACTACCATGGCATATTCCGACAAGGTCCTCGACCACTACGAAAACCCGCGCAACGTCGGCTCGTTCGACAAGAATTCCGACGACGTCGGCACCGGCATGGTCGGCGCACCGGCCTGCGGCGACGTGATGAAGTTGCAGATCAAGGTCAACGAAGCGGGCGTCATCGAAGACGCGAAGTTCAAGACCTACGGCTGCGGTTCCGCGATCGCATCGAGCTCGCTCGTGACCGAATGGGTCAAGGGCAAGTCGCTGGACGAAGCGCTGTCCATCAAGAACACGCAGATCGCCGAAGAACTGGCGCTGCCGCCGGTGAAGATCCACTGCTCGATCGCCTGGCCGAGGACGCCATCAAGGCAGCCGTCGCCGACTACAAGCAGAAGCACGGCGCCGAAGAAAAAGCCGCGTAAGCGGGTTTTCATAAAAAAACACGTACCCGCACGGACCGCGAGAAACCGTAGCGAGCAGGTTTATCGTGGTCCCACCGAAGCTGGAGATTTTTGACATGGCTGTGACCCTGACCGAAAAAGCCGCAAAGCACATCAACCGTTACCTCGAGCGTCGGGGCAAGGGCGTGGGCCTGCGTTTCGGCGTGCGCACCACCGGCTGCTCCGGCCTGGCCTACAAGCTGGAATACGTCGACGAAGCGGCGGCCGAGGACACGGTCTTCGAATCGCACGGCGTGAAAGTGTTTGTCGATCCAAAGAGCCTGCCGTACATCGACGGCACCGCAGTCCTCGATTTCGCCCGCGAAGGCCGCAACCAGGGCTTCCGCTTCAACAACCCGAACGTCAAGGACAATTGCGGTTGCGGCGAAAGCTTCCCGGATTCCTGACCTCGGGAGCCCCCGATCGTGCAAAACCACTTCGAGCTGTTCCAGCTGCCGGCCAGGTTCGACGTCGACATGGAGGCGCTGGATACCGCTTACCGCGAAGTCCAGGGCCGCGTCCATCCGGACCGTTTCGTGAACGCGACCGACGCCGAAAAACGCGTCGCGATGCAATGGGCCACGCGCGCCAACGAGGCCTACCAGACGCTGAAGAATCCGATGCTGCGCGCGCGCTACCTGTGCGAGCTGAATGGCGTCGACCTGCAGACCGAGTCGAACACGGCGATGCCGATGGACTTCCTGATGGAGCAGATGGAGCTGCGCGAGGCCTTGTCCGACGCGCGCGCCGCGAAGGACGCGGGCGCCCTCGACGCGCTGGACGCCCGCGTGCGCGGCGAGCGCAAGCAGCGCCTGGCGCAGGTCGGCAAGCTGCTCGACGCCGGCGACTACCCGCAGGCGGCGCAAGGCGTGCGGGCACTGATGTTCCTCGATAAATTCGGCGACGAATTGCATTACGCGTTCGAGGCGCTGGAGAGTTGAGACGACGATAAACGGGACGAGCTTGGTAGGGTGCCCACCCTACGCAATTTGCGACAGTATCCAACAAGAAGATTAGGTAACACGACCATGGCACTACTGCAGATCTCCCGAACCCGGCATGTCGACCGCGCCGCACCAGCACCGGCTGGCGGTGGGCATCGACCTGGGTACCACCAATTCCCTCGTCGCGACCGTGCGCCACTCGATCCCGGAAGTGCTCTCCGACGAGGACGGCCGCGCGCTGCTGCCATCGATCGTGCGCTACCTGCCGAACGGCCACGCCAACATCGGCTACAAGGCCATGGCGGCCCGCACCACCGATCCCAAGAACACCATCGTCTCCGTCAAGCGCTTCATGGGCCGCGGCCTGAAGGACATCGCGGCACGTCGAGAACCTGCCGTACGATTTTGTCGATGGTGGCCGCGAAGGCGGTCACGGGATGGTCCAATTGAAAACCGTGGCCGGCGTGAAGTCGCCCGTCGAAGTCTCCGCGCAGATCCTGGCCACCTTGCGCCAGACGGCCGAGGATGCGCTGGGCGATGAACTGGTCGGCGCCGTCATCACGGTGCCCGCGTATTTCGACGACGCCCAGCGCCAGGCGACCAAGGACGCGGCCCAGCTGGCCGGCCTGAACGTGCTGCGCCTGCTGTCCGAGCCGACCGCCGCCGCCATCGCGTATGGCCTCGACCACGGCAAGGAAGGCGTGTTCGCCGTGTACGACCTGGGCGGCGGCACGTTCGACATCTCGATCCTCAAGCTCTCCAAGGGCGTGTTCGAAGTGCTGTCCACCGGCGGCGATTCGGCGCTCGGCGGCGACGACTTCGACCAGCGCCTGTTCTGCCATATCACCCAGCAGGCCGGCCTCGCGCCGCTGTCCGAAGTCGACACCGCGACCTTGATGGTCAAGGCGCGCCAGGCCAAGGAGCTGCTGTCGACGAACGAAGAGACGACGGTCGAGGCGATCCTGAAATCGGGCGAAGTGGTGCAGGTGACCGTCAGCGCGAAGACCTTCGCCGAGATCACCCAGCCGCTCGTCGCGAAGACGATGAACGCCGTGCGCAAGGCCATGCGCGACGCCAGCGTGTCCGTCGAGGACGTCGACGGCGTCGTGCTCGTCGGCGGCGCCACGCGCATGCCGCACATCCGCCGCGCCGTCGGCGACTTTTTCAAGACGATCCCGCACGCGAACATCGACCCGGAAGATCGTCGCGCTGGGCGCCGCCATCCAGGCGAATCTCCTGGCCGGCAACCGCGCGGCGGGCGACGACTGGCTGCTGCTGGACGTGATCCCGCCGTCGCTCGGCATCCAGACGATGGGCGGCCTGGTCGAGAAGATCATCCCGCGCAGCGACGATCCCGGTGCCGCCGCGCCCAGGAATTCACGACGTTCAAGGACGGCCACACGGTCCCGCGCCTGCACGTGGTGCAGGGCGAGCGCGAGCTGGTGTCCGACTGCCGTTCGCTGGCGCGCTTCGAGCCTTGTACAACTCGGCGCAGGTCGACATGGTCGCGCGCGCGCTGCGCGAGGAGCAGGTCGAGGCCGAGCGTACCGCCGGCCACGCAGTCCGCGCTCGATACGGACGCCGACCTGCTGAGCGCCGCAGAACAGGACGCGGTCGCAGCGCTGGTGCAGGTCGTGCGCGACGCGGTGGAACGTTCGAACGATGCGGACGTCGCGGTCGACGCGCGCCAGAACGCGCTGCACGCCGCCGTGCAGGCGCTGGCCCACGGCACCGAGGAATTCGCCGCGCGGCGCATGGACAAGAGCGTGCGCAGTGGTCCCGCCGGCAAGACGCTGGATCAGGTATGAAACGCTTGGTGGGCACGGGGTGCCACCCTACGTGCTACGCCAAGCAACGTCGTTCCCGCTCAGGCGGGAACGCCAAGTACATTAAAGCAGCGTCGTTCCCGCGCAGGCGGGAACCCAAGTTGAGCAGCAGGAATCGTATCGGTTGCGGCGTGACCGCCGTACCGATTTCGATCGACGATCTGGGTCCCCGCCTGCGCGGGTACTACGGTTCGAAGGGCGCGGATAACATATCGGCCACGCCACAGAGCAAACAAAATCCAAGAGGTCAATCAGTGCCACAAATCGTCATCCTCCCCCATCCCGTCTTCTGCCCCGATGGCGCCGTGCTCGACGGCCAGAGCGGCAAGTCGATCTGCGACACGCTGCTCGAGAACGACATCGAGATCGAGCACGCCTGCGACCGCGCGCGCGCGGTGCACGACCTGCCACGTGATCGTGCGCGAAAAGGCTTCGGCTCGCTGAACGAGCAGGAAGAAAAGGAAGAGGACATGCTCGACAAGGCCTGGGGCCTGGAGCCGAACTCGCGCCTGTCCTGCCAGGCCATCGATCGCCGACGAAGACCTCGTCGTCGAGATCCCCAAGTACACGATCAACCACGCAGCCGAGAATCACTGAGCACGACGGAGGACACCATGAAGTGGACCGATGTCACGGCCATCGCCGAGGCCTTGTACGAAACCTATCCGGACGTCGATCCGGCCACCGTGCGCTTCGTCGACCTGCATAACCGGGTCGTCGCGCTGGATGGCTTCGACGACGACCACGCGCGCGGCGGCGAGCGCGTCTTGGAAGCCATCCAGGCGGCATGGATCGATGAAGCAAGATAAAAAACCAGTCCCGACGATCTACGAACAGGCGCCTGAAATCAAGCCGGGCCAGTCGATCGAACTGCTGAAGGAACTGCACATCCTCACGCGCGACGGCAAGCTGAACCAGGACAGCCGCCAAAGACTGAAGCAGGTCTACCACCTCGTGCAGTTCATCGAGCCGCTGCTCAGGATGTTGAGGCGCAGAAGGACGGGCAGGGCGCGACCGTGGTCGACCACGGCGCCGGCAAGTCCTACCTCGGCTTCATCCTGTACGACCTGTTCTTCAAGAACCGCGAGAACGGTGGCCACATCTACGGCATCGAGACGCGCGAGGAACTCGTGCAAGTCGGCGGCACTGGCCGCGCGCCTGGGCTTCCCGGGCATGTCGTTCCTGGAACCTGTCGGTCGCGGAATCGACCGGGTCGGACAAGCCGCCGGCCACGATCGACGTCGTGACGGCACTCCATGCCTGCAACACGGCGACGGACGACGCCATCGACTTCGCGCTGAAGAAGCAGGCGAGCATATCGCGCTGGTGCCGTGCTGCCAGGCCGAAGTCGCGACCGTGCTGCGCAAGAATAAAGGCCGCGACCTGGGCCGCACCGCGCTGACCGAGATCTGGCGCCATCCGATCCACACGCGCGAATTGAGCAGCCAGATCACCAACGTGCTGCGCTGCCTGCAGTCTGGAAGCGCACGGCT
>NZ_CDRNIL010000001.1:0-6475 GCF_977014125.1 Massilia phosphatilytica | reverse complement strand
TGTTGCTGGTCTACTTCGTTCAGTTACGTATTGCTAAGGTTAAAACGGAGGAGTTAGTTGGATGATCCAGCACCGCGACCGTATCGCCTTCCTGCGCGTGTGCTCGGGCCGTTTCGAAAAGGGCATGAAGGTCAAGCACCTGCGCCTGGGCCGCGACGTCAAGCTGTCGTCCGTCGTGACGTTCATGGCGTCGAGCCGCGAGCAGGTCGAAGAGGCCTACGCGGGCGACATCATCGGCCTGCCGAACCACGGCAACATGCAGATCGGCGACAGCTTCTCGGAAGGCGAGATGCTGACGTTCACCGGCATCCCGTACTTCGCGCCGGAGCTGTTCCGCACGGTGCGCATCCGTAACCCGCTCAAGACCAAGCAGCTCCACAAGGGCCTGCAGCAGCTGGGCGAAGAGGGTGCCGTCCAGGTGTTCAAGCCGGTAATGGGCAGCGACCTGATTCTCGGCGCCGTCGGCGTGCTGCAGTTCGAGGTCGTGGCGAGCCGCCTGCTCAACGAATACGGCGTCGACGCCGTGTTCGAGGGCACCAGCACCAGCAGCGCGCGCTGGGTGTCGAGCGACGACAAGAAGGCATTGTCCGACTTCGAGACGCAGCTGGCGCACAACGTCGCCTACGATGCGGCCGGCAATCTCGCCTATCTCGCCACGTCGGGCGTCAACCTGCGCCTCACGCAGGAGCGCTGGCCGAAGCTGCAGTTCCACGCCACGCGCGAGCACGCGGCGAAGCTGGATTAACGCGGTCGGCATGCATGGTGGGCACCCCGTGCCCACCGCGCGCGTCCGCAGCGCGTGCCCACCGCGCCTGCGCGCTGCCGTCACCCCTGCGGCTTGACGACCAGCGCCTCCACGATACTCCCCACGTAACACAGCACGAACACGATTTCGGCCAGCGTGGCGCTGACCGGCGTGGGAGCGTTTGCCAGCTGCGCCTCGATCGCGGCCGGGTCGGCCGCCAGCTTGCCGCTCAATAGCTGGTCCGCCATCGTGTTCGCCGCGTCGAGCGCGAAATTGAAATACACGATCGCGGCCACGATGGCCGGCGCCAGGAACAGCAGGGCGCGCGTGCGCCGCCCCAGGTAGTACTGGCCCGCGCCGGGAAATACCAGGGCCGACAGCAACGCGCCCACGCTTTTACGTCTCATCCAATCTCCTTGTCACGGTTACAGGCTTGACCCACCACAAGGGGCAACCTGCGGGCCGGCGTACATTCACTTAATGCACGCCGGAAATATAGCTCAGCCAGGAGGAGACCATGACGCCAGTATTCTCCCTCGACCCACTCCACCGGATCGCGTCCTAGCATGCTGGCCCGCCTGCGGATCGGTCCCAAACTGCTGCTGGCGCCCGGCGTCGTGCTGGTGCTGTTCGTGCTGCTGTCGGCCGGCAGCTACTACGCGATGGTACGCCAGAACGACTCGGCTCGACAGCATCGTGCAGCGCCGCGCCGCCAATATGCGCGCCGCGGCCGACCTGTCGGCGTCGGCCCGGACGGCCAACGCCCAGGCCTACCAGGTCCTGACCTGGATCAGCGGCAGTTTTCCCGTTTCCGCGTCGATCCACTCGCGCAGGACCTGCAGGCCCAGCACGCGGCCGTCGACCGCGGCCTCGCCCAGCTGGCGCGCCAGACCGCCGACAGTCCGGACGAGCAGCGCTACGTCGACCAGGCGCGCGCGGCATGGGCGCAATACGTCCCGGCCGTGCGCGACGTCATCGAGATCGCCCGGATCGACCAGTCGATCAGCGCCAACGCCATGGTCAAGGCGGAGCGCGCGTTCGCCGTCGTCGCCCAGCGCCTGGCGGAACTGGCGCGGCGCGAGCAGGCGCTGTCCGAACAGGCCTCCGCGGACGCGGCCGACGATTTCCGCCTGATCGCGATCCTGATGCCGGTGGTGATCGCGCTGTCGATCGCGGCCTCGCTGGCCATCACGATGGCGGTGCGGCGCGCGCTGCTGGCCGATATCGGCGCGATCGGCGCGGCCGCCAGCGGCCTGGCCAGCGGCGACCTGACGATCCGCGCGCGCGCCTACGGCGACGATGAAATCGCCCAGGCCGCGCGGCAGCTCGACGCCGGCATCCGCGGCCTGAACGGCCAGTTGCGCACCGTGCTGGACTCGGCCCGCTCGATCGGCGCGGCATCGCGCGAGATCACGCTCGGCCGCGCCGGCATGCCGCCGCGCGCGCACGTGCGCGAGGCGATGGAACGGGCGACGGCGTCGATGCAGGCGCTGGCGGACGCGCTCGGCGATGGCGCGGCAAGCACGCGCAAGGCCGACGCGCTGGCCGCGCGCGCGGGCCTGGTGGCGGAAGAGGGCAACGGCATGGTGCATCGCGTCGTGGCGACGATGGAGCAGGTGCGGCGCGCGGCCGTGCGCATGGAGCGCATCGGCGCCGCGATCGAGGGCACGCTGGCGCGGGCCGGCAGCGCCGCTGCGGATGTCGACGGCGGCGCGCGGGAAGCGCGCGCGCTGGCCCGGCGCGCGTATCACGCCGCGCGCGAGGCGCGCACGCTCGCGCGCGAGACCGTGGCCGCGATCGACGACGGCGGCGCCTGTGCGCTCGACGCCGGCGCCTCGATGGCGGGCCTGGCGGGCGCGGTGGAAGACATGGCCCACATCGTCGACAGCATGGGCAGCGAAGGGAGCAAACGGGCACACGACCTGGCCGGCGCCACGAAGGCGATCGTGCGCATGGACGAACTCGCGCAGCAGGGTTCGCGCATGGTCGAAGAGGCGGCGCTGGCCGCGCGCGCGCTGCAGCAACAGGCGCTCGGCCTGGCACGCACGGTGGCCGCGTTCCGGCTCGACGAAGCCGTGCAGGGCGCAAGCGAAACGGCCCCGCCGGGGACGCATGCGCTGCGTCCCGGCAGGGCCGGCCGGCCTTACCTCCGGCTGGCGTCCAGCCGGGGCAAGAATCGCTGATTACTCGCGGCGTCACGCGTGGGCACGGGGTGCCCACCCTACCGTAGGGTGGGCGGCCTCCGCCCACGCGTGACGCCGGCGCTACGCGAACGCCTTTACTCGTAATCCTCGATCGGGGCGCAGCCGCAGAACAGGTTACGGTCGCCGTATGCATTGTCGGCGCGGCCGACCGGCGGCCAGTACTTCTTCTTGCGCAGCGACGGCACCGGGAAGGCGGCCGCTTCGCGCGAATAGGTGTGCTGCCAGTCGTCAGCCGTGACGACTTCCGCCGTGTGCGGCGCGCCCTTGAGCGGGTTGTCCATGCCGTCGTGCTTCGCCGCGCTCCACCTTCACGATCTCGGCATCGATGCAGATCATCGCCTCGATGAAGCGGTCCAGGCTTCCGCCTTCGATTCCGACTCGGTCGGCTCGATCATCAACGTGCCGCACCGGGAAGCTCATCGTCGGGGCATGGAAGCCGAAGTCCATCAGGCGCTTGGCCACGTCCTCGTTGCTGATGCCGGTGGCATCCTGCAGCGGACGCAGGTCGATGATGCACTCGTGCGCGACGAGGCCGTCGTGGCCCGTGTACAGCACCGGGTAGTGCGGGGCCAGGCGGCGCGCGATGTAGTTGGCGTTCAGGATCGCCATTTCCGTCGCCGCGGTCAGGCCGTCCGCGCCCATCATCGCGATGTACATCCACGAGATCGGCAGGATCGACGCCGAGCCGTAGGCGGCCGAGCTGACGGCGCCGATGCCGGCTTCGTTCCGCTGGTAGCCGGTCGACGCCTGGTTCGGCAGGAACGGCACGAGGTGTTCGGCCGCCGCGACCGGACCGACACCGGGACCGCCGCCGCCGTGCGGGATGCAGAAGGTCTTGTGCAGGTTCAGGTGGCTGACGTCGCCGCCGAACAGGCCAGGACCGGCCACGCCGACCAGTGCGTTCATATTGGCGCCGTCGACATACACCTGGCCGCCGTGCGCATGCACGATCTCGCACAGTTCCTTGATGCCTTCCTCGAACACGCCGTGCGTGGACGGGTAGGTGACCATCACGCAGGCCAGGTTGGCGCTGTGTTCCTCGGCCTTGGCTTGAGGTCCGCGAGGTCCACGTTGCCGTTGGCGTCGCACGCCGTCACGACGACCTTCATGCCGACCATGTTCGCGGATGCCGGGTTCGTGCCGTGCGCCGACGACGGGATCAGGCAGATGTTGCGGTGGCCTTCGCCGCGCGACTGGTGATATTTCTGGATGATCAGGAGGCCGGCGTACTCGCCCTGCGAGCCGGCGTTCGGCTGCAGCGACATCGCCCGTCGTAACCCGTCGCGGCGCACAGCATCGCTTCCAGCTCGCCGATCAGCTCGCGGTAGCCGACGGTCTGTTCGTCGGGCGCGAACGGGTGGATGTTCGAGAACTCGGCCCAGGTCACCGGGATCATCTCGGACGTCGCGTTCAGCTTCATCGGTGCACGAACCGAGCGGAATCATCGTGCGGTCGAGGGCGAGGTCCTTGTCGGCCAGCGCGCGCAGGTAGCGCAGCATCTCGTGCTCGGCGTGGTAGCGGTTGAACGTCGGGTGCGTCAGGTAGGCGCTCGTGCGGGACAGGGCGGACGGCCAGGCGTCGGCCGCGTCCTTGTCCAGCGTGTCGACGTCGATGTCGGCGCCGCCGAAGATCTTCACCAGCAGCGCGATGTCGTCGCGGGTGATGGTCTCGTCCAGCGAGATGCCCACGTGGCGCGCGTCGATGCGGCGCAGGTTGACGCCGTTGTCGTTGGCGATGCGGTGGATGTCGTCGGCGTTGTCGGCGATGACGGTGATGGTGTCGAAGTAGGTGTCGTTGGCCAGCTGGAAGCCCAAGCTGCTTGAGCGCGGCGGCCAGGATGCCCGTGTAGCGGTGCACGCGGCGGGCGATTTGTTCGAGGCCCCGCGGACCGTGGTAGACGGCGTACATCGACGCCATCACGGCCAGCAGCACCTGCGCCGTACAGATGTTGGAGGTCGCCTTTTCGCGGCGGATGTGCTGTTCGCGCGTCTGCAGCGCGAGGCGGAAGGCCGGGTTGCCCTGGGCGTCGATCGTGACGCCGGCCAGGCGGCCCGCCATGCTGCGCTTGTACTCGTCCGCGCGTCGCCAGGTAGCCCGCGTGCGGGCCGCCGAAGCCGAGCGGCACGCCGAAGCGCTGGCTGTTGCCGACGACGACGTCCGCGCCCCATTCGCCCGGCGGCGTGAGCACGGCCAGCGACAGCAGGTCGGCCGCGACGACGACCATGGCGCCCGCCGCGTGCAGCTTCTCGCACGCCGCGCGGTAGTCGCGCACGTCGCCGTTCACGCCCGGGTATTGCAGCAGCACGCCGAAGCACGAATCCGTCAGGTTCTCGATGTCGCTTGCCGCGACGGTGCGCACGTCGACGCCGATCGGCAGCGCGCGGGTCTGGATGACTTCCAGCGTCTGCGGCAGCACGTCGTCGGCCACGTAGAACACTTTCGACGACGACTTGCCGACGCGCTGGATCAGGGTCATCGCTTCCGCGGCGGCCGTGCCTTCGTCCAGCATCGATGCGTTGGCGATGCCCATGCCGGTCAGGTCGGTGATGACCTGCTGGAAGTTCAGGATGGCTTCCAGGCGGCCCTGCGAGATCTCCGGCTGGTACGGCGTGTAGGCCGTGTACCAGGCCGGGTTTTCGAAGATGTTGCGCAGGATCGACGGGCGGCGTGTGCGTGCCGTAGTAGCCCTGGCCGATCAGCGACTTCATGACCTTGTTCTGCGCCGCGATGCCCTTCAGCTTCGCGAGCGCGGCCTGCTCGGGCAGCGGCTCGAAGGACTGGCCCAGGTCCAGCTTGTCCTTGCGGCGGATGTTGGCGGGAACGACGGCGTCGATCAGCGCGGCGCGCGTGGCGTAGCCGAGGGCCGACAGCATGGCCGCCTCTTCGGATGCGGACGGGCCGATGTGGCGCCGGGATGAAGCCATCGCGTGCTTCGAGTTGGGTCAGGCTGGTGCGGGTCATGATGGAAGCCGAAGAAGGCCGAGCGTGGAGAGCTGCTGATAAGCGTTACCCACCGTCGCCCGCGCAGGGCGGGGGCCCAGTTCAGCGTGCGCGGCAGCTCGAAATTGGATTCCCGGCGGCAGGCGGACGGCCAGTCCGGGAAGCGACGGCCATTCAAATCAGCCTTCGGTGGCCTTGCCGTACGCAGCCGCGTCGAGCAGGTTATTGAAGGCGGCAGGATCCGACGGCTGCAGCTTGAACAGCCAGGCGGAATGCCGCCGTCCGCGTTGATCGAATCCGGCGCGTCGAGCAGTGTCGCCTGGTTCCACGGCGCGATCCTCGGTGCCCGAGACCGGCGCCGTCGATGATCGCTCGCTGCCTTCGACGGATTCCACGACGGCGGCGTCAGTCGCCGGCGGTGAAGGCCTTGCCGAGGCCCTTGCGGCAGATTCGACGAACACGATGTCGCCCAGGGCGTCCTGCGCGTGTTCGGTGATGCCCGCGGTCGGGGTCGTCGGCTTCCTGGCAGATCCAGGTGCTGATCATCCGACTGACTTCCTCCGTTTGTAACCCTTCCGCGATGCGT